>JAFIGC010000303.1 GCA_020831635.1 Verrucomicrobiota bacterium
CCCCCCCCCCCCCCCCCCCCCCCCCCCCCCCCCCGCCCCCCCCCCCCCCCCCCCGCGCTACGCGCGGGATATGGGATACTGGATAAGGGATAAGCGCTCGCAGGCTCGCTGGATGGGGGGAGCGGCTACGCCGCGGCGATTGCCGCTTCGCGGCGAAGATTACGGACTTCGTCCGTGGAGAATGCGGCTGCGCAGCGGAGATTTCCGCTTCGCGGTGGAGATTGCACCTTCGGCGCGGAGACTGCGCTACGCGCGAAGATTGCCGCTACGCGGTGGAGATTGCGGCTACGCCGCAGAGGGGAATGTGGGGGCGGCGCATCTTGCGCCGGGTGATTCAAAAATGAGTTGCCGCTTATTTATGCAGGGATTGCAGGGATGCCGCTTCGCGGCGCAGGGGGGGGCGGGGAAAACGGAGCGCGGACACTCCTGTCCGCTAAGATTGGGTTTAATCTGCCGCTCACTCGGTGGATTCGGTTTCCCTTACAGCAGCCTGTTTGGCGGCTTCCTTGGCCTGCCGGGCGCCTTCGGCGAACATGTGTCGATAGTGTTTTGCGGGTTTGAAATCAGGGGTCAGGATACCCGCATCCACCAGAGTTTGCCGCCGTTCTTCATTTGTCATCGCGTCTAAACGGGCTTTGGTGACTTTCCAGAGTTCTTCAGGGTCGGGATAAGAAATCATATTGTTACCTTTCTATTCTATCATACTGGCTTGAAAAACCCTAAAATGCAAGCGGGATTTCTGATGGCAATTTGAATATGAGACTTTGAGCGGATGGAGGAGCCGGGGAAAGCAACATCCCCTTCTTGAAAGACGGCTCGAACGGTGTCAAATGGAGTATTGTTTCCATTATTGATCGTATCGACAGTCCAGTTAATGACCGCACAGTCAAGCTCTCGCAGGATTAGGTCTTTGTCATTGGAATATAGCGCTCGGTTCTGGGGGATGGGTAGATTTGCGCGAGCACACTCTTTTTCATATTCAATCCACATTTGGCCTAATAAAGCGGTAAATTTAGTGTCCAAGAGGTCGAAACACAGACCCAGATGAATCACGGCCCCCAGAACCGAAGGTTTTTTCAGCTTTTCGGGGTTGCGTTTATGCTTGGATTCTGCCCATTCCAAGGCGCGCTCGGGCCCGTGCTCCCAGAAATATATACCTTTGCCCAGCCAATCATACGCCTGTTTACTTGGCTTGAGAGCATGTCCTTTTGTCAGCACACGTTGCTGTGTAGATTCATCACACCCATGATAGCCGATGACGAGTCGCTGATAGGTAAAAGGGTTCATTTTCTATATTTGAGCGTATTGAAGTTGGGCTTGGGGCAGGGGGCGTGGGGCTTGGGGGGGGCACCGGAGGCGCGAAGATTACCGCTACGCGGTGGAGATTACGGACTTCGTCCGTGGAGATTGCGGCTACGCCGCGGAGATTACCGCTTCGCGGTGGAGATTGCGGCCTTCGTCCGCGGATATGCGCTCACTGCGTGAGCTGGATATGGGATATACGGGCCTACGGCCCTGGATATGCGCTCGCAGGCTCGCTGGATATGGGGAGGGGGTTCTCGTCCCGTGCCGCGGCTGCGGGACGGATAGTCCTGAAGTACCCTTTAGGGTACGTTTTCGGTGGTTTGCGGTCAGAATTTGGAGGGGATTCTTCCTCATTTTCGTAATCGTAATCTTAATCGTAATCGTAAGCGTCCTCGGTAAGCATGAGGTGTTTGTCGATTGGGATTATGAGTAGGATTAGGATGAAGAGTGCGGTCAGAGGTAGGAGCGCAGAGGTTGCAGGGATGCCGCTTCCCTCCGGCCTGGCGGCCTACGGGCTGGAATCGCGGCGCTGGGATGGCGGGGGAAACGGAGCGCGGTCACTTTTGTCCGCTGGGTTATCGTATATCGAACGTTGAAGGTTGAAAGTTGAAGTGAAATCGAACATCGAACATCGAACGCTGAACGTTGAAGGGTGAATATCAAAGAAGTTTGCGGAAGGCTTCCGGGGTTAGCCCCGCGTCTTGTGCGATTTTGCCCATGGTAAAGGAGTTGATCGGATTGTGACGCGGGAGTTGAATCATGCGCACACCATCACTCATGGTGACATGTTTTCCCTGTCGAATGACTTCAAACCCCATTTTTTTAAGCGCTTTTTCCGCCTGTTTTTGGCTGATCCCTGGGAGTCGTGGCATCAGACCAACACTTCCTCTTGGTAGACTTTGGTATGAAAACGTTCCTGGGCAATGGGGATGGATTCGAGATATTCGCGTATGGCGATGCGAATATTTTCCATGGCGTCTTCCTTGGTTTCGCCTTGGCTGACGCATCCAGGCAGATCATTGCACCAAACGGCAAAACCTTCTTCCGATTCAACGAGTGTGATTTTATAGTTCATATTCATAACATGAGTCCTGGTTTTCATTTTGCAAGCGAGGATTGCGGCTACGCCGCGCAGGGGTGGCATCGATGTAGCGCGACAGTCTCTTGTCGCGAACGGCAGATTATCGGCAAGGGACTGCCGATCTACTGCGGATGAAAGGGGTCGCGGACACTCCTGTCCGTAGCTTTATGTTACATCAGAATGGCAATTCGTTTGCTATCTGCATACCACCTTTATGGTGGACGTCCGGGTTTTCGGAAAATCTTCGAGTATAACGCGCCATTTAATGCGCCATTTAATTCGCCAACGGTGTTTTGTCCGTACTGAATGGAATGCCGGATGAGTGAGTCAGTGCTTGTGTTCGGGTGTGAAATTCGGAGCTGGGAGTGGTTTCGATTACGGGAGTTCATCCCCAGGCATGGGCGGCGCGTCCGGAACTTGATCCAAGAACCTATGGTATCTTTCCACACTGCCTTTTTCCGCTTCTTGTTTGAGAGAATCCATTGATTGAATGAATTCAAACTCTTTCTCCAGTCATTCGTCACTCGAAATTCGTCATTCCGATGATTCGAGTTCTTCGAGGTCGATGCGGTCTTTGGGACGGTTGGCTTCTCTTTTGGCTTGAATGAGGTCTGCTTTGGAATCCGCCACAGATGGCGTAGGACACGTTTCTGCGGTTGAAAATCCGCAGCAGGTCTTTCATGTCATCGGAAAGAAACATGTCGGAAAGGAACATGGCGGATGGTGGCGACACGCTCGAGGCGTCGATTTTTCGCGGTTTGGTCGATCCACTGCATCAGCATCTCCATTCGCTGGGAAGGGGTGTGCTGGTGTAGTTCTTTTCGCAGGTTCCGGTCCTGCTCGCTTACGGGTTGAATGCGGATGGTTTTTTGCATGAGGGGCGCGGGGATAGCGGCGTAGCCGCAGAGATTGCGCCTGCGGCGCGGATATGCGCTCACTGCGTGAGCTGGATATGGGATATGCGCGGCTTCGCCACTGGATATGGGCAAAAGGTCGTAGTCCCGCGTTTAGGGCCTGTCGATTTATTGAAACGAAGAGGTTTTTAACCGCTTAAGGACGCTAAAAGAACGATAAAATTAACTTAATTAAATT
>JAFIGC010000270.1 GCA_020831635.1 Verrucomicrobiota bacterium
CTGAGAGTGTGAACCACTGATCACACTGATTTCCACTGATCTTGGGTTGTGGCTTTAGAAGGAGATAGAGTCATTTGTAACCAATGGTCGCGGCGCCGACGGGGCGAGCCCGCCGGAGGCCATGGGCTGCATTTTACGGGGCTAGCCAAAGCTCATGCTTCCGACGGGACGAGCCCGCCGGGGAGCGGGTTACGGTTGCACCGCCCGCCGGCCCGCTTGCCGGGTCGGGGCGAAGACCCTTGGCTAGCTCCGAGCCTCACACAACACGCCTCCGGCGACCTTGTGTCGTCGGGGCGGCGATCCTTGGCTTCTTCCCAAATCTCCCATAGTCAACCCTGTAAGGCTTTTCGATCAGGATGACTGAGCGTTTTGAATGAGCTTGTGCACGTAATCCAAATAGTAGCGGGAGCCGGGGACATCGCTTTTGCGGATATTGATGGAGGAGAGCAAGGTTTCGCAGGCATTCAGCCATATCGGTTTGGAAATGGTTTGTTGATTTTCCTCGTTGCCCACTTCCTCAAAAATGAAATCCTTCCGTATCTCGATCAGGTTTTCCACCAATTGCGCAAGAAGCTTGTCCCGTTCGTTTTCCTGTGGAATCGCGGGCGATTGGCCTTTGAGAACTTTGATGGTTCTGAGAACGGCGGAACGGATTTGGGAGTCGGTTAGATGAATGTTTTTGGATTTCGCCGTCTCATCGGCGTGACAGATAAACGTTTCGATATGAAAGATAAGCTGGGCGTAGAGGGGGTCTTTGAGTCGATCATGTGCGTTCATATCGGATCAATACCCTGCCGCCACTCCGCCGACAAGTACATTTTTTTTATAGATCCAGGAGCCAAACGCGAATGCGGTAAAAGCGGGTTCCGTCGGTTGGCGGGAGTTCGATGACGAGGGTTTCTCCCTCGCCGTTGATGGGATCGCCTTCATCCGTCCATGCGGATGAATCGACATGAAGCGTGGAGGTGCTTTGCAACTGATAGACGCGACCGGAGTTGCCCTCAAACTGGAGGTGCGACGCGGTGTCGGGCGTGGAAGCAAGCCTTGCTTCCAAAAGACCGGCCCATTCACCGGATTGCAAACGCATGGCCCCCATCACATAAAGGTCGTGGGGCGCCATCATCCGTCCCGCCACTTCCACGTTTTCGCCGTCTTCCAACTCGTATTCGTCGAGCCAGGCTTGGTAGGGGTCGGGTTCGGAGGCTTCCACGGTGATGGTGACCTCATGGGCGGTGGCGACTTCGCCGTCAAAGGCGATCAGGCGGAAGACGTATTCGCCGCCCGTTTCGGGTACGAAGGTCGAATTCAGGATGGCCGGGGTGCCCAGGGTCACGGTTTCCGGACCGGAGAGCTGTACCCATTCGGTGGTGACCATGCCCGGGTCCAGTGGCAGGCCGTCGTCTTGCACCGAGCCGTTCAGCGTGACTTCATCTCCGGCATTGACGGTTTGCGGCTCCCCTGCATCCACGAGGGGGCCGATGTTCTGATCCAAGTTGACCGGCGTGATCTGAAGGGTGTCCAAGACCGCACGAGTGTCCCCGGTATTGGGGTTTTCCCAGATTAGCCATAAGGTTTCACCCGGTACCAGATTGAGGTTGGACAGTTCCGAAGAGGCTGAGAAGGTGGCCTCGGTGGTGACCACCATATCCAATTCCGAATGCGGGACCTTATATTGCGCGGACAAGGGGCCATCGCTTTCGGCATTGGCGCCGCCGGGACGCCCCACGGAGGCGGGGGTCACGGCGTAGCTGAAGGCGAAGGTTTTCGATCCCTGAATCCGCACCCCGTTGAAGGACATCTCCAGCGCATCGATGGTTTCGCCGGTCTGGTTGAGCAGGCGGATGCCGAAAAGGGGACTTTGTTGACGTCCAAAGCCGACCGCCTTGCCGCCGCTGAGGGATTCATCTTCATGCGTGCCGGGGCCGTCCCCGGAATTATTCGCGCGTCGATAGTTGTTGTAACCGTTTGAAGTAAGCTCTGTTCCATCGGCATAGGTGTAGGTTGCGCCGTTCTGCACCACAATGTAGGTGCCCATGCCGTTTTCATTGGTATTTCCAAAAGTTCCAATATTCGGAACATCGGCGAAATCGACCACGTAGGTGGAACCAAACGATTCCATCGGGAAGGGCCCGGTCGCGCCCCATCCGGTTACGGTGACCGTCCCGGCGGGGGAAGCGGCGGGTGTGTCCGCAGCTCCCTCAATCAAGGCCGGGTCGACCACTTCCACGGTAAAATCAAGGGTTTCGGTGTGGGTGCCGTTGTCGGCGGTCAGCCGCAGGGTGTAGCTTCCCCGCGCACTGAACCAGGCCACGGTTTCCGCCGTGTCCACAGACGCCCACGTGACGGTTCCGTCACCGCTTTCCCGGGTCCAGAGCAGGTTTAGCAAGCCGCTTTCCCCACCGGCTTCGGCCACCAGGGTTTCCAGCACCAGGCCCACGCCTTCGGGGATGAGGACATCCGGCACCGTCGGACGTTGCAGGCTGATGGAAACGGGTCCGGGGTTGACGGTCAAGGCCGCTACAGCCGAGAGCACGCTTCCGACACTGTTGGTGATTTCGACGGTGTAGTCCCCGGCGTCAGTAAACCCGGTTTCGGGCAGATTTAGCGTGGGCGAGGTTTCGTCGGAAAGGGGATCGCCATCCAAGAACCACTGATAGGTGGGGGCGGGATTGCCGTTCGCACTGACCGAGAACGCGGCGCTTTCGCCCACGGTGACGGTCACCGGCTGCGGTTGGGTCAGGATGACCGGCTCGAAAAGGACCTCCAGCGCGGCGGGATCGGAAATCTCGGTTCCTTCGCTGTTGCTCACCACGACATCGTAGCTTCCGGCATCGGAGGGGGCGGCGGAACCGATTTCGTAGGTCGCCAAGTCGGCTCCATTGATCGGATTGCCGTTGAAGCGCCATTGGTAGGTCGGGGTGGGATTGCCGGTGGCCTCCACCGCCAGAATCACGGTTTCGCCTTCGTGGACGGTTTGATCCTGGGGATGGGCGATGATCGTCGGCGCGCTCGGTCCTTCGGCCACGGTCAGGGTGGCGATGTCGGATATGATGCTATCCTCACTGTTGGCGACCACCACATCGTAGTCTCCGCCGTCGTCCAGCGAAAGATCGGTCAGCGTCAGGCTGGTTCCGGTTTCATTCTCAATATCGGTTCCATTCTTGCGCCACTGGAAGGTTGGGGCGGGATGGCCGCTGGCTTCCACGGTGAAGGTCACGCTTTGGGTGACCAGTGCCGACTGACTTTGCGGCTGCTGGGTGATCACCGGCGCTTCCGGCGGGATGGGATTCACGGTGAGGGTGGCCGCGGCAGACGTGACATTGCCCTCGTCGTTCCAAATATACACCGTGTAGTCGCCCGCATCCTCCAAGGTGGCGCTTCCAATCGAGAAGCTCGCCGAATTTGCGTCGGGAATGTCCACGCCGTCCTTGCGCCATTGGAATTCGGGGGCGGGATTGGCGTTC
>JAFIGC010000304.1 GCA_020831635.1 Verrucomicrobiota bacterium
TGTCGCGAACGGCAGATTATCGGCAAGGGACTGCCGATCTACGGCGTAAGAAACGCGCATGTGGGGTCAGGCCGTACTTTGTAGCGTTTTAAAGCGGTATTCGGGTCAAAGATTAAGTTTTTGGATGAGTTCAGCGGTTGTCATGGGGTGAGCGGCTACGCCGCGGAGAAGGGATAAAGGATAAGCGCTCGCAAGCTTGCTGGATAAGGGATGAGATCGGCTAACCTCCGGCCTGGAGGCCTAGGGGTTGGAAGGGCCGGCGGCGTGGCGGGTGACTTCATAGTCTAATGCGCGAAGGGCTTTTACCAAATCCTGTCCGTTGAGGTTTCTTGGCGTTTTCATACGGCCAGAACTTCGTCTCTGACAAAGTGCAGTCGAATGATTGAGGGCCGATCCATGTCAGAGTCAAAATAACAATCGACGGCATCGCGAACCATGTGCTTGAGTTCGTCCATGGTATCGCCCTGGGTATGGATGCCGAAACCGAGTGCGGAGGCGGTATAGCCTCCGTCGATGTCTTCTAGGACTTCAAAAATGATTTCTTTCATATTCGGAGCTTACTGGTTTTGTTTGGAAGGTCAAGTGTAGGCCCACGGCGCGGATATGGGATGAGGCGCCGGAGGCGCGGAGATGCGCTCACTGCGTGAGCTGGATATGGGATATGCGCGGCTTCGCCGCTGGATATGGGGGGCGCATCTTGCGCCGGGTGATTTGGAAAGTGGTTGCCGCTTCGCGGCGCAGGGTTGTGGCGGAGCCGCGCAGGGATGGCAGGGTTGCGGCTACGCCGCGGAGAAGGGATAAAGGATAAGCGGCAGCGGAGCTGCCTGGATAAGGGGGGGCGCTACGCGCGGGGATAGCGCCTGCGTTTCACTATGGCGTGACGTGTAGGGGGGCAGGCTGGTAAACTAAGATTTCTGACCATAGCTGGGCGAGGACTCGGCGACTTGTTTTGGGGGACAGCAGGTTGCGCGCTCGTGGCCTTCTTTGAGATTTACGGTTGGTTGAGTTACTTGTTCCCGGTAGATTTGTTTGAAAAGTCGATGGAAATCAAAATCCACTTCTTTGGCGATTTCTTCCCGGGCTTTACGGACTTCGTCTATGAGTTTAGAATCCATATCATATACCTCGCAGCAATTCTTCAGGTGTGCAAATCACAGGGACGTGAAGATCTCTAAACTTGAGTTCTCGCAGTCAAAAAACTTGGTATGGTGGATTCGATGTAAACGCTGTCCATAATTATTCAATGGGAATGAGGGAGTTGGTACGGGCTTCGCGCGAGGAGTTAGGAGTTGGGGGCAGGAGGCAGGGAGCAGGTGGCAGGACTTAGGTATCAGGTGCGACGGGCAGGCTGTTGAACATCAGGGATCAAGAAGGTTCGCTAAACTTATCAGAAGTATAAGGGTTCAGGATCATTTGCTATGGGCCTTGCCCTCTAGGCTGGATTCTCTGACCAAGGTCTGCTCTTCCCCTAATGAGGCCGGATACCGAAAAGCATTCTGGCGATCAGCAAAATAACGCACCAGACTTTCACGATCCAACGATCCTATTTTCTTATGCACAGCCGCTTGTGCGGCATCCGTGATTTCTAACGATTTATGATGAGTTTTATTCATTGTCGGATTCCTCGATATAAACATCCATAGGCGAAAGGATGGTGATCATACCATAACCCTGCATCAGATTCACAGAATTAAATGCCTTGATTCGGTCAAGCCGCACGATGTGCTTGAAATTCCAGGAAACAATGGCATCGGCATGTGCAACCGTAGCGGCGGCAACATGAATGCAATCCTCCAAATACGGAGGTATCCAAATACAACTTCCATCCTGACTTCATGTTTTACCCAAGTTGACAGTGCCTGTAATTCCGCTTACATTGCACTTGTATTCAAGTTTCTCGTTCTCTGACATATCAGCCAAGGCTGCGTATGGTTATGATGACTTTTTCTACGTCCTCATCCGTCATGGCGGGGTAAAGGGGGAGGGAGAGGGCTTTGAGGTAGTAGGCTTCGGCGTTGGGGCATTTGCCTTGGGTGTATCCGTAGGTTTTTTGATACCAGGGCTGCAAGTAGACGGGGATGTAGAGCACTTGGGTGCCGATGCCTTGCTCTCGGAGTTCCCGCATGACTTCGACGTTGGTTTTGCCGAGGGCGGGGAAGTCGATTTGGACGGTGTAGAGATGGAAGGAGGTTGAGGGGTGGGGCGTGGGGCGTGGCGCGTGGGGCTTGGGCCTTGGAGCTTGGGGCGTGGGGCGAGGACCAACAACAACCAACAACCAAAAAAACTCTACCACAGAGAGCTCAGAGGGGCACAGAGTTTGCGGCTTCGCCGCGGAGATTACGGACTTCGTCCGTGGATAAGGGATACTGGATACGGGATAATCGCTCTCAGGCTCGCTGCATAAAGGATATGCAGCGGCTACGCGGCTTGGATATGGGGTTGAATGCGGCGAAGACGCCTTGGAGTGCTGAAGCTTGCTTCAGCTTTGGGGGAGAAGAAGCTTGCTTCGAGGGGGGGGGCAGCGGATCTAGCGGATCAGGGGCTAAGGAGTCATCGCGTAACGACAGGTTGGTTAGCCTTGGTGAAGCACTTGGAGGATGGGCTTGTAGACTTTTCGAAGGTTGCCCTTGGGGGTCAGAATCCCCGCGTCCACAAGGCTCTGTTTTCGCTGAGCGGGTGTCATTTTGTCCAGCCTTGCGGCCAGACGTTCTGCAAGTCCTACGGGATTTATGGGATTTTGTGTAATCATTTTATGGTCCTTTATTCGAATTTGGCAGAAAATAGCCCAGAATGCAAGCAGGATTGCGTACAGCAATTTGGATGTGAGATTTTTCTCGGATGTAAGAGTTTGGGAAAGCGGGTTCACCTTCTTGGAAAACGCCACGTACAGTGTCAAAGCAAGTACCCGTCTCTTTTTCGGCCTCTGAAAGTGCCCAGTTCATCATAGCGCAGTCTAATACTCTCAATGCGGCATCCTTGTCCTGCGGGTGTGAAGGTTTGTTTTGGGGAATAGGTTTTTGCTGCTCCATGAATAATTTTTCAAATCATGGCCAAGAGAGCTTCAAGATTTTGGTGAAATTTGTGTCCAGTAAATCAAAGCAATTTCCCAGCTGGATCAATGCGCCTATAACCGCTGGCTCTTCCAGACCTTTCCCGTATCGCGTTTCCGCCCAGTCCATGGCCCGATGGACACCGTGCTCCCAAAAGTAAATGCCTTTGCCGAGCCAGTCATAGGCTTTTTCACTTGGTTTCAAGGATCCTTGATTCAGAAGAACCTGATCCCGAACCTTCTTTTCGCATCCATGGTATGCGAAGATCAGTCTTTGATAGTGAAACTCGTTATTCATTCTGATGCCTCTGAATCATGAACTTTGTTCAAAACAGGATGCCCCATCCGAGAGGAGTTTAGAGTTTTTTTTTGGGGGGGGGGCGGGGGTCGCGGGGGGTTTGGG
>JAFIGC010000004.1 GCA_020831635.1 Verrucomicrobiota bacterium
CCAAATCATTTTCCGGTTTTTACACCCAAAACCCCGTCTAGATCAGGAAGTCTGACTTTGGTGATTTTCGCGCGGGCATCCGCCTCCAATGCGGCCAAGATCTGCTTGTGGATGGGGGCACTGACGGCCAGCAAACAGTGGGCAACCGCCGGATCCGCCAGAAGGGTGTTGATTCTTCCGGCCAGCTCGCCGATGGATCGCCGTTCTTGTTCCGTCTCCGTGTTGAGGCTTTCCCCCGCCGAGAGGTTTCCGCTGATATTCCCCGTGCCGTCGCCCTGTGGAAACCGTCCCGCTTGATCACTGACCTGCTCGGACCGTTTCATACGGGATCGTTCCGGTTTCCATTCGTCGATCAGTTTCAGCGACGGCGGACGTCCGTTGTCCGGATGTGTTTCAAGATACGCCCGGAGTAAACCGAGGTCGGTGACAATGAGGATGGTTTTTTTCATGAGGTTTTGCTCCGTTTTGGACCCGGGATTCAACGTGGGCCGGATGTCAGTCTGTCAGGCGGGGGCCCGTCTTGTTTGAAATGCAGATGGAGTAGACTACCGTTGAGACCGTTGAGCGGTACAAAAATGGGCGTGGTTTCCATGGTGATCTTGTGAATGCCAGAGTACAATGGATCCCATCCCCCCGCCATGGGGTAAAACCCCACTGAGGTTACATAAGGGTCGAATGGCACTTGGTAAAGGGGGCGTAGAGGTATCAGCCCTTGCATTGGTAGCGGATCCGTACTTTGCAGCGTTTTGGCCGTAAAAAAGCTATGAGGTATGGCCTGGTACCTTTTTCCAGAGTCCATTATGACGATTTTTCGTAAGTTTCACTTGTGAAAAATCGTAAACCTTCCTTTTGACATCAAAATAGAAATAAAGACAGTGTACTTAATCTTCAGAATGAATTGGGCCATGGATGGATGGCATGTGTTTGGTAATGCATGCACAAGCTTGAATTCGGAGAATTTTCGAAAAAGTCGGTTTCCGAGCGTCGGAAGAATTTTTCCAGAGCCTTCCGAGCGTCGGAAAACAGCGGCCCCCAGCCGCCGGACCTTGAGCCCGAGCCGACCCGTCAGGGAAATCAAGGCGCCCCGCTTGCGGGGCACCGACAGGGAGCGTAGGGAGCGAGTTCGCAGGGCTGGCGCGATGGCTGCGGGGATCGGGGGGCGTGACAGACGGCGGGCTTGGGGGCGAAGGTGTTGGCTTGTGTCGAGGTAAAAGCGTCGCCAAAGACCATGGGGGCGGCGCATCTTGCGCCGGAGTCTTCAGCACAAATATGGCTCATCCATCCCATCTGACTCCAATACATAAAAGCCGCACTCATTTCTTGCACGTGAACCATGTGAAAATGAATACAAAGGTTCCTCCCATATCCAGCGAGCTTGCGAGCGAATCTTCCATATCCCATATCCTCGCCGAAGGCGCCCTGATCGCAACGGCCCTATCATCGCGAAATCCCTACGACCCCTTCGGGAGTTATACGACATCCACGGGAACATTTTACGACCACAACGCGGGAAACGAAGCGAGGGGGAGAGCGGAGTAGGACAGCCTGCAAGGCTGCCTGAAGGGTTTGTTTCCGGGGGAAGGAAACAAATCAATCCGACCCTTTTTCGACAGGTTTAATTCGGGAACGGCGTACGATATGAACGGCGACGGCAACAGGTTGGGACCGCCGGGAAGGCTCGGGGGCTTCCGGGGGCGAGCCTTGCGGGCGGGCCGGGGTCAATATCAAGATGTGTCCATTTAAAGACATTTGACATCAACGACTTATAAAATGTTAAAATGCACGGGCCGACCCTTCACCGCGCGATTAGGAGTAGGATTAGGAGTAGGATGGGGTATCTTTGATGGGATGGGTCAAAAACACGCCGGCCAGCAAGCCCACCAACCAGCCCAATGCGTGGCCGACGACGTCGGTGTTTCCCGTACTCGTGCCACCGCCGAACCAGCCGAGCATGATGCCACCGGCGATTAAAGGGGCAAAGAGCATGCGGAATCCTTGGAACGAACGTATCATCCAAGCCCGCCGGGTGGCGTGACCCACGAGGATGCCGAGGGCCGCAAACGTCGCGGTGGACGCGCCGAGTGAGCGGAATTCATCGGGCATCCGCAAGGCCGCATTCAGTGCGTTGGCAATGGTACCGCAGGCGAGAATCAACGTCCACCCGCGCATCGCCCCCGCCACTTGGGCGACCAACACACAAAACACGCCGCCGAGCAGGGCGTTCCCCAGCAAATGGTCGGCATCCCTATGCAGGAAAAGCGAGGTAAACGGCCGCCACCACTCGCCACGCAACATCATGGCGGTGCTCGAGTTGCAGAACCGCTCGGTCAACGTCGGATCCCGCCCCTGTCGGAAAAACACCACCAACAGCGCGAACAACCACACGCCGGCCACATCGAGATGCAACGGTTGCATCCGGTTTTCCAGCACGGGTTTCGGATGTGCCGTGGCGCGGGCTTCTTCATCATACAGTTGCCACTCCATCAGAACCGCCTCCGCATGTTTTCTTTCCACGGCCACCGAGAACCCAAGGAGTTCGGGATCCTCCGTCACCTCGCAAGGTATTCCCATCGCCAGCACCACCAGGGCATGCTCATGCGCCGCCCCCACGTCCGCCCAGGTGCCAAGCGTCACTTCGACATCCGGATCATCCATTGAACAAGTTCTTGAGATTTATGGGTTTCATAGGTGGAAATCGGTTGCAAATCTTTCCCGAGTCTCCGGGTTGGAAATCAACGGCAGATGATGCGAAAAGAGAATCACCGTCCCCTGCAAAGTCAACGGGAAAACGGACGCGGATTGCGTTTTTTCAACCTGCGGATGCCAAGACACGGCCTGCGGATGTAATCTGCCTTTGGGGTACGATTAGGATTACGATTAGGATTACGATTAGGATTAGGATTACGATTGGGATTAGGATTAGGATTACGATTGGGTTAGGATTACCGAGGTCTACGGAACAACGCGGGTGCGCCAGGCTTGGGTACCGGGGGGGATGGGGTCGATGATCCATTGCAGGGGTGCGCCGGTGCCGGACTTGGGGTCGTCCTGATTTTGCCAGCTTTCGGGATCGCTCAAATTCGTGGTGCCTTGCAATTGGTAGGAGATACCAGTGGAGGAACTGTCTTGGGTAATCATCAGGGTGTTGTTGTCCAAGGCGATATCCAGCGAAAAGATTTGCAGTTCCCCGGCCTCAATTTCCCGGGAAACCAACTGACTGTACACCCCCCCGCGGGCCGCGACCGCTTGGACGGTGACGCTACCGGTTACGACAAAGGGACCGGCGTAGGTCTGGCGGGTGTCGGGATCGCGGGGGTCACTGCCATCCACGCTGTAAAACAGGTCATCCTCGGAGTCCACTGCGATCAAGGTGACCTCGATGGGGTCGGAGGACGCCGTCTCGGCGTCGATCTCCGGGGGCGGCACCGCCTCGACCCCGGACAAGAGCAGTTCGCCTTCGGGATTCAGCCAAAGGCCGTTGACATCCACTTCGGTATCCTCTGCCAGGGAGACGGTTGCGTTGGAGCCGACGAGGGAAATCAACAGCCGTTCCTGTCCGCCGATCCACCAGGAATTCTCTCCGGTGGCCACGACGGCATTCAAATCCTGGCTGAAGCTTGCCCCGCCCATATCCACCACGGCAAAGTTTTGACCATTGTCTGTGGAAAGCAAGACGGCCCCCCCCTCCCCCACGGCCAGTACGTTGCCAAAGCCGTCTGCGGTGACTGATCGCAAAGGGGGGGTGTTGACCGGGAAGTTGACCGACTGCCATGTCGCGCCGTCGTTGGTGGATCGATACCCTTCGGCGCCAAACAGCCCGCCCACCGCGACCCAGCTTCCGTTTGAATCGGTCACCGCATTGAGCAAAATCATTGTCAAGGGGCTGACATCCGTCCAGGTTTCCCCGCCATTCGTTGAGCGCAGAATCGTGTCCCCGGCCCCAATCCAGGTTCCATCGAGATGGGCAAGATCGCGAATGTCGCCGAAAACGCCCCCGGGGACATCGCCTTCTTCCCAGACCCAGGGTTGCACCGAGAAATTCGTTCGGCGCATCACGCTGTCGGCGCCACTGACCACCACCGTGGTTCCGTCCGTGGCAATGGTGTGAAATGCATCTCCGGCGACGGGCGCTTCATAAATAACGGAAAACGTTTCCCCGTTGTCGGTTGAATGCAGCACCCGGCCCCGGTTGTCGGCGCCTTCGTTGTCGATGGCAAGCCAATCGGTCCCCAGGGTCACCACATCCACCGTGTCCAATCCCATTCCTTGGGGATATTGGGCGTAGGCGGAGATGATCGCCAGCCAGAGGGTCAGGAGAGGTCCTAAAATAAATTTTTGGCGTTTCATGGGATGGGATTGAGGGTCACGGAGGTGTTGGTGGCGAGGGATATATTGTTCCCATTGTTCAGGGTGGTTAGCACGGCGGAGGGCGCGTTGGTTTGGATATCGATGAACCACTGACCGGAATACAGTTCGTAGACGACCTGATGGTTGGCGATCACCAGAGCGGTGCCGGTGCCGTCACGGCGTCGAATGCCGCGACCGCTGCTGGAATTGGTCACCGTGAATCGCGTGGAGCTGCCATAGCTTTCCACCCGGTTGATTTCGATATCGACGGCGGTGAGCACCAGGGCACCGTTGTTGTTCCGGAGCAAGGAATCACTGGCCAGGGAGAGGAAGTTCGTGGCGGTAAGGGTCAGACCGCCGCCGCTGGAAGCCAGGTTTTGGATATGATAACCGCTCAGCAGCACCAAATTGCCGGTGACCGAAAGGTTCATGCTGCCGGTACCCTCTTCGATCCGGAAATTGCGCAGGCGCACCAACTGGTCCGAGGCGCCGGAGCGGAGGTTCAAGTTGAGGTTCCCCGTCCGGGTGACGGCGCTGTGCGTGGTGGCAAACATGCGCAGGGAGCCGACCCCGCTCAAGGTTATTCCGGTATCGAGGGAGAGCGCTAATTCATTTCCGGTCCGCAGCAGCGGATCGGTGGTCAGGTTGGGTAGTCCGTTGGCTTGAACCTCCAGCCGGCCTTGGGGCACATTCACGTTGAGGTTTCCACTCGCATTGTTCAATACCCGGCCCCGCAGGATCAAATCGCCGCTTTGCACATCCAAGCGGATGGCACCGCTGCCGCCACTGAGCACAACGCCTTCACTGGTGACGATGACATCGTCCAAGAAGGTAAACGCCAAGCTTCCCGAAGCGGCGACGGCCATGAATTCCTCCGCCGAAACCAGGATTTGCCCGCTTCCCGGCACCCCGGCTCCGGTGGTGGAAAGCACGCTGACCCGTCCGTTGGCGGCATCCAGGGCCGGATCGGATCCGATGATCGAGAGCAGGACTCCGTTCACATCCAACGCCAGACCGCCCTCGGTGTTCACCAGACGGGCGGCGAGGGTCACCGTTTCCCCGGATTCCACTTTGAAGGTTCCGGCCATGTCCGCGATCACTCCATTGGGATTCAAGGAACCCAATTCGGCTTGGCCGATTTGCAGCACAAAATCATGATCGGGGTTGCCACTGAGAATCCGGAGTCCGTAGCGGCCCGCGATCAAATCGCCGGCTTCGACAATCTCCACGTCACTCATGGCCTGCACATCCAGACGGTCAACATCGGTCAGCAGCGTTTGCATGGTGCCCTCGGAGCGAATTCTCAAGGTAGGGGCGACCATTTCGTGATCGGCGCGGTCCAGGGAGGTCGCGGCGACCAAACCGCTGGTCTGGAGATCCACATTCCGGCCCGCGATCATGCGGGCAATCGTCAAATCGCCGCCGGTAAGCACCCGCAGGTTGCGTTGGGTGGCTTCCACAAGGGAACCGGCGCTCATCACCAAGTCCCCGCCGGTCCGCAGATCCAAATTGCCTTCGGCGGAGACCACCTGGACATTCTCGGCAATGAAAAGGTTGGCCGCGATGATCCGCAGTGCGTTCCGCGCCTCCATATTCGCGTCGATCCACACATCCCCCTGAACCGTCAGGTAGGCGCTACCGGCGGGGAGGGAGACTGTTCCGTTGAGGGTAAGATCCCCATTCACATTCAAATACAGGTTCCCGGGGCCACCCAGCTGCAATCCTTGCACAATCGTGCCGATGGTGAGATTCAGATAAACCGAGCCGCCATTCACGGTGGATGCGGTAAGTTCCGGAGTGGAGATTTCGAGGGCACCCGCGCCAGTGGTCCCGAGGCCGGTGGCGCCGACCAAGGTGACGGGACCGGGGGAGCGGATATCGTCCTCGGCGTCCCCGCCATCGAGCCAGCGTCCGGCCAGCGAGATGAGGACCACGCCGGTTTCACCGGAAACGCCGTGCTGGGCGGCGTCGGTTTGTCCGCCGGCTTCCACGCTCACGGAGGCGAGGGCCGCGTCCGTGGCCTCGGTCAGCCAAACCCCGCCATTTTGACTGACGGCGCTGAGGAAGTCCACCTCGGTGGTGAGGGGCGTGGTGGCGGAGCCAATGTCCCCCAAGGCGGCGATTCGCAGGGAGGTGGCGGTCAGGTTGTTGGGCAAGTCCCAGGCGTTGAGAACTTCCCCGGTGGAGAGCAGCGAGATTTCCGTGCCGGAAACGAGCCCGAGCAAGAGGTCGCCCTGGGCGGAGAGGCGCACGTTGTCGGCGGCGGAGACGGGATCGGTGACGGTCAGTTGACCGCCCACGAGCAGGACGATGTCCCCGCCGTTTTGTGTGGTCAGGCCGGACAGCGTCGTCGGGAGAAGTTCGGCGTCAAACACCGAGCCCACTTCGAGGTTGCCGGCGGGACGTGAGAGGAGAATGTCGCCATCTTCAGCGAAAGCGGCAATGATGTCCACGTTGATAATGAGATAGGCGCCGGTTGCGCCCACGCCGGTTCCGGTTTGCATCCGCAGTGCATCGGCCTCCACGTGGGGACCGCTTCCGGAAGCGAAGATGCCGCCATCGGCGACCAGGGAAACGGTATCGCCGGTCACCCATCCGAGGGTCAAGTCGCCGGAGAGGGTGAGGAACACGTCGTCGCCCGCCAAGGCGCGCACCCCGGTTTGCACATCATTGGGATCGGCGGGGGTGGAGAGATTGAGCACCGAACCCACGGCGAAGTCACCGATGCCATCGATATAAATGTTTCCGGTGACGCTGTGGGCGCTGAGGACATTCGTATCTACCACCAGGACATTGCCCGGGGCTCCAATATCGTTCTGGGCGCGAAGCAGGAGGGATTCGGCGGTTACATGTGCGGGCGAACCGTCCCCGGCCGCAAGTGCGCCGCCAGAGAACAGATTGACGATGCCGCCAGAAGTATTGTCCACGGTCAGGTTGCCGCCGGCCACGAGGACCACGTCTCCTTGATCGGCGGCCACCAAGCCGTTGACCATGCCGTCGCCGACGGATTGGGTGCCGCCGTTCGCGGTGAACTCGGTCACATTGATGGCCACGCCGGTGAGGTGTACGGCATTCAATTCGGTGAGATAAATGTTTCCGAGTTGGGAGAGGGCCGCCAATTCTTCCACCGTGGTGGTGATGCGCCGATTGGCCACGCCAATGTTGAGGCGGGCTTCGAGGCGGGCGCGGGTGGCGGTCACATTGCGCGAAGTGCCGGTGGCATTCACGAGGGCGCCGTTTTCGGAAACCGCGGAAACTTCCATGGCGGTGAGATTGCCGAGGGTGACATTGCCGCGACCGAAGACGCGCAGACGGCCTCCCGGCGTGCGCACCTGCGTCTGCCCAACCATGCCAAGGGCGCCGGTCACGGCGGACAGGGAAATGTCGCCGGGGGCTGCGGTTTCCACCGTCAACGCGGCCAGGTTCAGATTGTTTTGGGCGCGGAGGGTGATGTGTCCCGAATCGGAGAAGATGCCCGCGGCCACGTTTGCGGTGAGATTTGACGCGGATTGCAGGCGAATGCTGCCGGTGCCATCCGCGGAGACGGCCCGATTGTTGCCATCGCCATCATTCAACGTGATGCTCCCGCCCAGGGTCAGCAGGACGATGTCGCCGTTGTCCGTGGTCCGCAAGTCGGCCCGGGTGGCTTCGGTGGTGTTTTGGGTGCTGCCGGTGGGTAGCACCCGGGTGGTCACCAGCTCCGTGGACGTGACGGTGATGCCATTGGTTTCGGAGAGGAAGATGCCGGTGCCGGAGCGCGCGCTGAGGGTATTCACGGCAATGGTAAGGTGAGAAGTGGCCAGCCCGATATTTTGGGCGGCCCAGAGTTGCAAGGCGGAACCGGTGAGATTCAGGCCGGAACCGGCGGCCTTGAGGATCGAGCCTTCCGAAGAACGGACGAAGAGGTTGCCGCCCACCACACTGCCGATGACCATATCGCCGGTGGAGGCAAGGCGGACCGGACCGCCGGGGGCGTTCACGCCGCCAACCGCGGGCAGAATCAAATCGCCCTCGCCCGCATCCAGATCCACCGAACCGGGGGAAGCGGTGGTGACGGTCACGTTTTCGGCGATTTGGAGGCCATTGCCGCCAAGAAGGCTGATGTGGCCCGAGCCGGAGGAGACGTTGGCATTGAGCAGCAATTGGGTATCCGCATCCAAACGAATGTTGCCGGTGCCATGGGCGTTTACGGGCGCGCCGGCAGCGACGGTGACGGAACCTCCGGCGGAGACCAAGACGATGTTTCCATTGCTGCCCGTGCTCAATCCGCTTTGCTGGGGATCGTCCACGGGAGTGATGTCGGCGTCGGTTTTCACTTCAAACACGCCAATGGAAATGCCGCCCACGGTCACGTCGTCGTTTTCAAGCAGGTAGATGCCCCCGGTACTGGTGTGAACCGAGAGGGTGGCCACGCCGGTGGTCAGCGGGGCGGTGGGCGCGCCCACGCCCGCGTCCGCCTGAATGCGCAAGGAAGAGGCACCGAGGTTCATCAAGGAACCGGCGGCGCGCTGAACCGAACCATTGATGGAAATCAAGCTGACGTCCAAGGCCAGCACCCGCCCAAGGACAATGTTCCCGGCGGCCCGCAAGCGGGCGGCGGACCCCATGACGATGATTTCCGCGTCCCCGTGCATGGTGATGCCACCGGCGGCGGCGCGCACATAGATGGTCCCGGGAGCGGAGGCCAACACTTTCCCGGCGGCGCCGAAGGTGATGTCGTTGGCACCGCGCAAGGTGACATGTCCGGCGGCGGAACCGACGGCGGCGTTGACGATCAGATTCCCGGCCGCGTCGATGCGCACGTTTCCGGCGCCATGGGCGCTGACGGCGATCCCGTCCGCGTTCGCGCCATCGGTCAGGGTGATATTGCCGGAAGTGGTCCGCAAGACAATCGGGCCATCGCCTTCGATGGTGGCGAGATCGGAGAGCGATTGGGTGGGCAAGGCCTGCAAGGAGCCGGTATTCGTGACCCGTTGGGCTTCGATCACCACTTCATTGACGACAATGGCGGTGGAATTCACCAGGTTCAGTCCGAGCGGTCCGGCGACGGCGGCCACCCGGGAAACGTTGGTGCGGAAGGTTTGCACGACATTGGGATGCAGGGTGCCGACGCCGCCCGTGGGGGCGGTGAGCATCAGTCGCGAGGCCACCACTTCGTGATTGAAGTTGGTGGAACCCGCCCCGAGAATCGCGCCAAAGAGGCTGCCGATGGCGGCCCGTCCGCCGGTTTGAATGCCGCCAAGCAGGACGTTGCCCTGGGCGCCCAAAACCACATTGCCGTTGTTGGCCACGAAGCGGGAATTGGCCAGGGCGTTTATCGCGCCGCCCGCCAAGCCGTGCACTTGGCCATTGCCGCCGGTACTTACAAGAATTCCGGTGGCGAGGCTGAGGTCGTTCTCGGCTTCCAAGGTGATGGTGCCGGTGCCGCTGCCCACGGGGGCGAACAAGGAGACATCTTCGGAAGCAGCCAACAGAATATTGCCGGCTTGGCTGGCGGTGACCGGATTGCCGGGCAATACCGTCAGGTTCCCGTCCACGGCCCGGGTGACGATGGTGCCGGCGGTGCCGCCGCTGACCAAGCCGGATTGGGGGTCCACCGAATTGGATTGGAGGGTCGCATCCGGTTGGACGATCTGGCTGACGGCGAAGGTGGCGCCGATGTTCAAGCCGGTTTCTTCGCGAAGGTAGATACCGCCGTTGAAGCTGTGCGCGGACACCGTGTTGACTTCCAAATTGAGCGGATTGGCGCCCGTGGCGATGGAAGTGCCGGCTCGGAACCTGGCGGTGTTGGCCTCCACGTTCACGCGAGTGGGATCGCCGTCGGTAATGGATCCGTTGTTGGAGGTGACCGAGACCGAGGCGTCGGTGGCGATTTGGGACAGGACGATTCCGCCGGCCGCTTGGAGGACCACGTCACCGGATTCGGTGGACAGGGTTCCGCCCGCGTTTTGGGTGATGCCCGCGTTTTGAGAGCGCACGGTCATGGTGCCGGGTCCGCCCGTGGACACGGTGACGTTGGGTCCCATGGTGAGGGCGCCCATGGCCAAGAGGGAAATGTGGCCCTCAATGGCTTGGAGGTTATCGGAAACCATCAGGACGCTGCCCGTTCCGGTGGCGGAAAGCAGGACGTTGCCGGTGCCGGCGGCACTGACGCCGGGCGCGCCGTTGGAAGAGACGTTGATATTGCCGACGGCGGTGAGGGAAACCGATCCGCCCCCTTGGGAAAGCAAGCCAATCCGAGTGGAGATATTGGTGGAGCCAGGGGTTCCGGCAAGGTTTACGCGGTCAACGGAACCGCCCACGGCCCCTATTTCGATGGACATGGTTTCGGCGATGGCCAATGGGGCATCTCCGCTGACCCAAACTGCGATTTTATTTACCTGCGTATCCAGCGGATTGTAGGATGCGCCGAGCAATCCCACACCCATGCCCGCGATAATTTGCAATTGATCGGCCACGACATCCAAGTGGGTGTCGCCACCATCCAGCACCGCTCCCGAAGAACTTGACAGAGAAACCAATCCTTGAGGCGCCTCAATATTTGCCACGGTCATGCCATTGGGTGCACCGGCACGGAGGTTCCCCTCGGCCGTTTGCATTTGGGTGCCGTCCTCCATGAAGAGCGTGTTGGAGGCGGTGACATGAATGTCTCCCGCCGTGGACAGCAAACGACCCGCGGAACCATCCCCGGCTCCCTGTGAGGATTCGGGTTGAATCAGGAAATTTGTCGCTCCCGACGTGGTCATGGTCAGCTCGCCATTTACGGTTTGCACGTTGGCGTACACGTTCATCGTACTCGCCCGCAGGAAGACATGGCCGTCCCCGTTCGTGGCCACGGCCACCCCGTCTCCGTTGCCGTCATATAGCGACAAGACGCCCGACTGGGTCCGCACCCGAATATTGCCGCCATCGGAACTGCGCAGGTCGGACTGGGCCGCCTCGGTTCGAACGGTCACTTCGGAGACGGTTCCCAACACCGAAACGCGATGGGCGGTGGCGGAAACCGCATTCACTTCGCTGCTTCCAACCGTATTGAAACGAATCAAGCCGGTTGCGTGGGCGGTGACGGTGTCGGTGATCAACACCAAGTGCAAGGCGTCGCTGCCGATATCCGCGCCCGACTGCAGGCGGGTGGCGGCGGCAATCACTTGGCTGTTTGGCGCACCCGCTTGCCGCAGGATGCTGCCCACGGCGGTCAAGGCGAGGGTGCCGTCGCCGGTTTGCATGCGGTTCACCGTGATCGTTCCGCCGGAAGCCAGAATCGCGTCCTCATCCTCCACGTCCACGACGGATGCGTTGGTTTGCGTGAAGTCACCGCCCGCTTCCACCAAGAGGGTGCCACCGGAAACGGTGAGGTCGGCATTGAGCACAAGGTCATCGCCGGACAGGAGTTGGGCGCTGCCGGAGGTCACCTCGGTTTCGCCATCCAAGGTGGCGGACCCGCCCGCTTCCACGCGCAGGTTGCCGTTGACGGAGATGGTGGGATCGGTACCGGGAATGTCCTCAACCGTCAAATCTCCATCCACGCGCAGGACGGCGTTGCCATTGGCGGTGCGCAATTGGGTCTCGGTCCAAGATGGGGTGGTGGTGCTGCGGTCGGCCAACGCGGAGGCGACCGAAATTTCGGACTCGCCCACGTTCGCATCGCTCAGATCGCGCAGGGCCAAGGTGCCGTTCAAGGCGGTGGCCGTCAAAAGATCCACGTCCGTGAACAAAGCGGCGTCTTGCGAGGCAAAGGAACCGACGGCAACGGCGGCGCGCAATTGCAGGGAGGCGGCGATGACGTTGGTGCGTCCGTCAAAGGAGGCGCGGATGATGGAAGCGGCGTTCGAAACGATGCGGACATGGCCGTTTTCGCTGGAGACTTGCGCAAGGGAGATGTTGGCTTGTGCATTCAGGAGGACGTTCCCGCCTTCGGCATCCATGGTCATGGAGGCGGCCATGTCCAGCAAGCCGCCGGCGGTCATGGAGATGTCCCCGCCACCTGAATCCACGTCTTTGGCCAATAGAATATGGGCATCGGACACAAAGGTGATGTGGCCACCGGCGAGAGACACGGTTTCCTGCGTTTGAATGTTGCCGGAGGCCTGCACCCGCAGGGCGCCGTCGCCGGAGTGGGTGACCGAGCCGGAGAAGAGGGCGTTGCCATCTTCCACGGTGATGATGGACCAGCCGTTGTCCGCGTTTTGCACGAGTTCGGTCACTTCCAAATTGCCGCCGGAGGCGGTTTCGGTGATGACGATGTCGCCGCTTTCACCTTCGTTGAGCAGTTGCAGGGAACCGGAGTTGGTTTTGAGGTCGCCATCCAGGATGGCACCGATGCCGTTTTGGGCGCGGAGGACGATGTGACCGTCCGTGGACAAGTTGAGTCCATTGGTGGCGTGGGTGTCGAGAATGGCACCGCCAGGGGAGAAGACCCATTCTTCGCTTTCATTGAGCATGAAGCCGGCCTGGAGGGAAATGTTCCCGCCATCGGTGGAAGCGATGGCGGTGGCGCCAATGTCGCCACGGGCATACAAGGAGATGTCGCCGAATTCGCTGACGGTGGTGGCATCGCCGCCCATGATGAGGTTGGCGGAGGCGCTCATTAAGCGGATTTCACCGGGGCCGACGGCTTCAATATGCCCGTCCTGGGTGAATTCATTTTCGGAGGTGACGGTGATATCGCCGCCGGTCAGGGAGCCGTCGGCATCCAAATCGAATCCGTCTCCGGCGTCAAATACGATTTGGCCGGTTCCGGTGTCCACGGTGCCGTGAATGAAAATGTTCCCGTCGGCGAGGCCTTCGACTTCCGTGTTGTCGGAGGCAAAGCCTTCTCCGCCGATTTCAAGATCGCCGCGGCTCAACAGGTAGACGGGTTCCTCGGAAAGGGTGTCCCGGTTTCCGGTGAGCATGCGGATGGTCCCTGCGTCGTAGTTACGGATGAGGGGGTTTTCGAGGGAGGCGCGGTTCGCAAAAGCGCCCGCGAGGTCGATTTCGACATCGGTGATGGCGTGGATGCGGGTGGTTTCAGCGTCAAAAGTGAGGTCGCCATCGACGGTGGTAGTGATGCGCACGGCGCCGGATTCGGAGAGGATACGACCCACGAGGCTGATATCGCCCTCGGCTTGCAGGGAAATGTCCCCTTCCGGGGCGGGGGCAAGTTCGCCGACTTCCATGGCGCCGATCTCGGCGAGGTTGTTCACGAAGAAGGGAAGTTCGGAGGCGGCGAGGGCGTCGGCGATGGCGGCGACGGTGGTGTTGGCGTCGGCCACGCGAATGGAGAGGAGGCGCACGCCGTCCACATCCAAGTAATGGGCTTCGGCGGTGCCGGGATCAAGATCGCCATCGGTGGCGTAGCTCACTTGAATGCCATTGCTGACCACGCCACCCACGGAAGATTCCAGTATGACGGTCAGGCCGTTCGCAAGGGTGGTGGCATTGACGGCATGAACGGGATCGGCGCCCCCGGAGAAATCGACCGCTTCGAGGTTGAAGACTCCGGTGCCGTCGTTGCCCGGCAGGAGGCTGGCGTTGACGGGAGTTTCACTGGCGGAGCTGTTGATCACGCTGATGAGCGTGTTCAGGGTGGTGACCCCGCTTCGCACGTTCAGAATCAAATGCCGGGGACCGGAAAGATAAACGGCGGTGGCGGAATCGTCGGTGATGGTGCCATCGTCGATGAGGAAGGCCTTGATGTTTTCCAAGGAGGGAGATTCGGAGGCGGCCTCCAGCATGAAGTCGTTGTTGTCGCCCAAGGCGATGAATTCGGCCCGGGCGGGTCCGCCGGTTCCACCGGATGTGAGGGGGTACGCTTCAATTTGAATGGCGCCGAAACCCGATTCTCCCGACAAGAGGGCGGCGGTGAGGGGGATGGAGGCGCTGTTGGGGCCGGTGTTGATGGCTTCCACATAAGCGCCGGCGGTCACGAAATCGGGATTGCCGCGCAATTCCAGCACTCGGGCCGTGGCATCGTAGCTGGCGGTGGCTTCGGCCAGTCCGAGGCTGGCATCGCGAATGAACACGACTTGGATGCCGTTTTCATCGGCGCCGAATTCATCGGCCGTCACGGAGAAATTGTTGTTGGAGCCGGCCATCACCAAGTTGGCCTTGGCTTGGACACCCACGGTGCCGCCGGACAAGAGGAAGCGAGTGGCTTGGATGGTGCCGGTGCCATTGTTGTTCGATCCATTGGGTTGCGGAACCAAGGCGGCGGAGAATGTGCCTTCGTCGTTTAACGCGGCGATCACTTGGTTCGCGGTGCTGACCCCGCTTTGAATGGTGATCGTCATCAAGTTGGTCATGGGATCGAAACTGGCCGCGGCGCCATTGGCGGGGGCGACCCCGGTATCCACGAATTCAAATTTGATGCCGTTGTAAAGATTCCCCCCCACGGTGGCGACCACTTCGAAGTCGTTGTGCGATCCCGTGGGGCGCAAAACGGCAGAGGCGGCGAGGTTGGAAACCAAAGTCACGGGTTTGTCCCCCAAAATGTCGTTCAAATCGGAGGGCAAGAAAGACCCGGCCAATTCGGCGGAGAAGGGCAAGTCGTCATGGGTCATGGCATCGTTGACGGTGTTCAACACGGTGCCGACGGTGGTGAAGCCGTGGTTGATCCAGATGTTGAGCAAGCCGTTGGCTTCATCCCACTCGACTTCGGCTTCGTTGGCGCCATCGGTCAAGCGCCCGCCGGGGCCATCATCGAGGAGACGGACCTGATAATCATTGGCGGCCTCGCCCTTGACAAGGGCGGTAAAGCGGAGGGTGTAAAATTCGCCAAAGGGCTGGATGTCGGCCACGGCGGAGATGGGTTCGGCGCCTCCTTGGAACTCGCCGGCGATGTGGCTGACGACCCCCGCGTGACGTCCGCCGGCGGCGGCAAAGAGGGTTTCCGCGTCAGAGGGATGGGTGAAGACATCCGAACCATCCATGGAGCCGGACGCTTGAACCGCAGTGCCGGGAAAGTCCATGTCGGCGTTGATGGCATCGATGATTTCCTGCAAGGTACTGACATTGTTCCGGACAAAGACCTTGAGGATGTTTTCCCCGGGCAGGAATTTGGTGGTGGGCGGGTTTCCGTCCCGCAAGTCGGAATCGTCCTGGGCTTCGGAGGCGTCGATGGGGTTGTTGTCACTGCGGACGATCTCGAACAAGACGCTGAATTCGTTGCCCGCGGGTCCGGTGACATCGGAGAGAATGGAGATGGTTTTGTCGCCACCGGGGAAGGCTTCGATAACGGCGGCGACTTCATGGACATCCAAGGCGCCGGTGGTGGTGAGATTGATGGCGCCGGATTGTTGGGTGACCAAGCCGCCCAAATGGCCGGAGAAGGCGATGTCCACGGAGGCGTCGGGCCGCAGGGCGGGCACGGAGAAGCCGAGGTTGGTGACAACGAGGTCGCCGGTGTTGGCGAGATGAATGCCCAGGGGCCCGGTATGGGCGGCAATCCGGGAAACTTCGGTGGAAATGACGTTGCCGCCAATGCGGAAGCCGGAGGAGAGGATCAGATCGGTGGCGGTGATGCGGGTGGGTCCGCCGGACAGCTCGGTGTAAATGGAATCCCCGGCGATCAGGGCGGCATGTCCGGAGGCGGAGAGGCTACCGTCCAAACGGATGTCATCGCCGGCGCGCAGCAGGTAGGACCCGGTGCCGAAATCCATGGCGCTGTCCGCCAAAATCGAAATGGCGCCTTGGGCCTCCAAAAGGCCGTTGCCGCCGGAGGTGATGGCGTCGTCTTCCAAATCAATCAGGATGCCACCGCCACTCCGCAGGGTCAGGTCCCCTCCCCCGAGGGTGAAATGCCCCTCCCAGGTTTGATCGCCGTCATTTTGCCAGAGGACGGGGAGAGCTTCGGTCACCTGTAAGGTGGCGTCGGCCATATCCAACACATGGAGGTTTCCGGTGAGCACGGCGAAAATGCCGACACCCGTGCCATCCACTAGCGTGTCCTGTCCGTCTTGGGTGCGGGTGTCGTCCACCAAAGAAGCGGCGGGAAGCAGTTGCAGGGTCGTGACGGCGATGGCTTGACCGAGGGTCAGGTCGCCGTCGTTTTCAAAAGCAAGGGTGCCTTGGGTGACCAGCCCGGCGAGGGCGGAAATGGCGAGGCGCAGGGGCTGGCCGGGTTCGCCGAGGGCGCCAACCGAATCGAGCAGGAGGCCATTGGCGGTGATTTCGGTGGGCTCGGTTCCGGGAATGCCGATGACGGTGTCGGCATCGAGGGCAACATTTTCAGGGGTGGTGACCTTGGCCAAAGTCAGGACGCCGCCGGCGGTGATGGAGATGTCCAGTTCGGCGGAGATGGCACTGCCCGCGGATTGGGTCAGGTCTTCGTCGGCGGACAGGACCAAGAGCCCGTGGGCGGAGGCGGCGACGTCGTTTTCATTGCCGGACATGGCGAGGCTGCCACCGGACATCACATGGATGGGGGAATTGCCGGATGCGGTGACGAGCCCGTTGGTGGCAAAGGATTCGGCGGAGGCCACGAAGATGCCCCCGGTGTTGGTTTCGGCGCGCAGGGTGCCGAGCAGAACCGTGAGGGACTGCCAGTCGTCCCCTGCCATGCCAATGCCGGTTTCGGCATAGAGGGAGAGTTGTCCGTCGGTTTCGAAATCCACGGCGCTTTCTTCGGAATCGGCGTCCACGATGGCGCCGGTGGCGGACGTGACGGTGATGTCTCCGTCTTCGGAGGATACTTTGGCGATGGTGATGTCGTCGTTGGCGGTGAGTTCGATGTCGCCATGGACGGTTTGGATGCGGGAGGCGGTGCCCATGAGGATGCCGTCTCCGGCATCGAAGACGATGGAGCCAGTGCCACCGGTGGAGACGATGCGATTGGGGGCCAGGATGCCGTCCCCGGCGTCAAACACGATGGACAAATTCCCGGAGCCGGAAATCACGGCGTTCGAATAGGCGGCGATGGCCAAGGGGGAACCGGACATCATTGTGTTGTAAAGCGTGGCGGACGCGGAGGTGGTGTCGATGGTGAGGGTGCCGCTGTTGTGGAAGCGGAACAGGGTGCCGGTTCCGCCTTGCAAGCTGAGGGTGTTGACGTCGGTTTTGAACGCGGTGGCGGCGTCACTGGGTCCATTGACCCCGCCGCCCGCGACCACGGCGAGGGTGTTGCCGGCGACCACGATGCGTTCGGCATTGCCGCCGGCGGCGGCGCGGAGGGTCCCGGTCACGGCGCGGAGCCCGATGGCCCCGCCGGTGGAGACCGTTCCCAAGGTGAGGTTGTTTTGGGCGGAAATCATGATGGCTCCACTGCCGGTGGTGATGGCGCTGGTGGCGGAGGCGAGGACGGAGCCGTCGGAACTGTTGACGGCGATGGTGCCGGCGCCGGTGGTGATCAGGTCACTGGTGGCGGAAAGGGTGATGTCGTTGGTGGCGCCCAGGGAAAGTTGGCCGCCGGAAGAATTCACGTTGCCGTCGAGATGCATGGCTTCGGCAATGATGGCAATGTTTCCACCGCCTTGGGTGATGACCGCGTCCTCCGAGGAATTGAGGCCCAAGGTTTCCGCCGCGCTGAACAAAATATCGCCGCCGCCGGTGTTCCGAACGTCGGAAAGGGTGGACACGGGGTCTTCCGAGTCTCGGGAACCGTCTTCTTCGATGATTTCGACGCCAATGGGATCGGTGGTGTCAACAATCAGGTTGTTGATGTCGCGTATGGCGATGACTCCGGCGTTGGTGAGGGCGGCCAAGCGGGTGGCGTCGATTTCCAGGGTGCGTTCCGTTCCCCCGGTGGGCAGTTGGCCGATTCCGGTTTCAGACTGCAGGCGAAGGTGGTGGGCGCGCACATTCGTGAGGGCGCTGTTCTGCGTGTCGCGAAGGAATCCGCCCGAGGTGATGGCGACATTGCCCCAATCTGACTGGGGCCCGGCGGTGGTGGCGGCATCCACTTGTCCGAGAATGAGATCGTCTTCGGTGGTGAGTACGACGTTGCCGCCGAGGCTGACGAGCCTTGCACTCTTGGACATTTCCAAGGTGGCTTTCACATCGAAGCGGATGTCGCCGCCGCCCGAGGAGACGGTCACTTCCTCGGCCCAGCCGGAGGACCCGCCGACCAAAAAGGTGATAAGTCCGCCCTGGCCGCTGACATCGGCTTCGATGTTGAGGACGGATGAGGTTTCGACGCGGATGCCGGCGTCGGAGGCGGCGTGCAGGCCTTCGCCGTGAATGACGGTGTTGGCACCGAGACTGGTCAGGCTGACGTAGGCCTCGTCGTCCTCGGCTTTGTTGTCGATTTGCACGAGAAGTTGGGAGCGTCCGGCGAACTGACGTATGACCACGGCGCCGTCATCTAGATTTTCGACGTCAAGGGCGTTGGCGCGGATGCGCAAGGGGTTTGTAGGCTGGCCGACACCGGTTTCGGAGAGGATGTCAAGGACATTGGCTTCGATATGGACACCGGGATTGCTTTCGAAACCGCGGAGATGGCCTTCGACTTCGATGGTGACGTCCCCTTCCGAACCGAAAAGGAGTTGGCCCACGGAGAGATTGCCGCTGAGGACAACGACGTCCAAGGTGTTTTCCTCGTCATCGGTTTCGGATTCGGCAAGATCGATGGTGGTGTTGCCGCCGATGACCCGGAAATCCTGGGCGCCGTTGGCGGTGATGGCGGAGAGGACGTGGAGTCCGGATTGCTCGATGATGCGGATTTCTCCCTCGACGGTGGAGTGGGCGTCGAGGGTGGCAATTTCGGTGAGGAGAATGATGTCGCCGGCGGCGAGGGCGGTGAGGTCGCGGGCAATGACGAGGCCCTCGGAGTTGGTTTGGTTGACGATTTCGCCCAGGGTGGCGGTCAGGTCAATGGTGGAACCTTGGTCGGGATCGTTGTTATCGTTGTTGTCGACTTCGATGAGTCCGTTGTTGCGCAGAAGAATGTTGCCTTCATGGGCAACGAGTTGGATGGCGCCGTCGCCCCACTGGCTGTCAAACTGCTCGTTGAAGACGCGAACTTGGCCGCCGGTGATATCGATATTGCCGGTGGAGGCGTCGAGCATCATGGCGGTGCGGGCATGCAGGAAGCCGTTGATGACGAAGCTGCCGCCGTAAACGTTGAGGGGATCGCGGAATGAGGCCTGACCGGCGCGAATGGCGCCGGTGCCGTCGGTTTCGTAGCCAAAGGTAATGGCGTTGAAACCGTCCTTGAGGGCACCGATGTCGGAACTGGTGAATTTGAGGGTGCCCGAGGGGCCGGTGGGGGCGCCGATGTCGATGGATGCACTTTCTGAAATGGGGCGGATGAGCAAATTGCTGAGGGGATTGTCGTCGTTGTCGAGGGCGCCGACGACGCTGTCGGGACCGCCAAGGAATTTCACGTCGTTGGAGGTGAGGGTCAAGTCCCCCTGCCCCATGCGCAGGCTTTTCTCGAAGCTGATGCGATTGTTGGCGAGGAGGTCGACTTCGTGGGCGTCGACATCGGCGCGGAACACGGTGGTGAGAGTGCCTGCGATCTGTTCGATTTTCCCGGCCACGTCGACTTCCTTGACAAACTCCACGGATTTGGCATCGCGGATGAGCAGATTGCCTTCCTTGACGTCCAAGGTCTGTCTGAAGGTGATTTTGGCGCTGCCGGAACTTTCGGGGACGACTTCGAGGTCGATGTTTCCGCCTTTTTCGATGACGACTTCACTTTCGAAAGTGACATTGTTTTGGGTGTTGATCTCCATGTCACCGCCGGTGAGGGTGAGGTTCCGTATGGAAACGCCGCTGCCGATGGTGGTATTGCCGGTGCCGGCGCGTTGTTCGAAGGCATGCAATTGAATATTGCCTTCCAAGGTAACGTGGCGGGCATTGACGATGACGATTTTCCCGAGGGGATCGGTCAAGCCGATATCGCCTTTGATCAGAATGTCCCCATCCGTGCCGGCGTTGAGATAAATGGTGCCGCCCAGCTCTTCTCCGCTGCCGGAAATGGTTCCAAGGATGGTAATGTCGTTACCTTCGGGCGCGACCACGTCCTGGCTGCTGTCCCGGGTGGTATCCCATGTATAGGTGTTGGGGCCTTCGAAATTACCGGAGCCGGTGTATTTCAATTCCACGTTTGCATCCACGAAGAGGTCGTCGCCGGCGGAAAAGGTGTCTGCCGTCACCAGTTCGACGCCTTGGGGGGACTCCATGGGGGATTCTTCGTTCGCATCGGAGGTCGCCGATGCGGCCACGGGTTCGAACATCACGGGTTCATGGGTCTCGCCGTCCAATGGAAGACCGTCGTCCGGGGCGGTTTCCCCTTGGTGGAGCACGGCTTCGGTCGCGCCGGAGCCCGCAAGCAAGTCGGCGGCGTCGGCACTCAGCATAATGCGGGGCTCCAGTGCTTGCAGTTCGAAATCGGATGGTTCGCGGTGGGTCTTCACGGTTGGCCTTTAAGCAGGGTGAGTCTATAAGAAATCAATTTTGCAATAGGTGCAATCATAAAATGATGGGAATTCATGAGGTGGACCCCAAAAAGGTGAGCATGGGGGTATCGCCGGTTTCGGGAGAGGATTCAAGATACAGGGTGCCTTCGACAAGGAAGCGTCCGCCGACACCGGGGGAGCGGAAGGTGAAGGATTCCTCGTACACGAATGTCCCGAAGTACATGTCATGGCGGCCGTTGGCGCGGCCAATATTGATGCCGTTGACACCGCCGGTCCGTACCAATTCCCCATTGAGGTAATAGTGCGCCGGGGCGGAGTTGTCGAAGCCGCTCATGAAGCGCTCGATGTCGGCGGCGCTGAAGTGCAGGCCGGGCAGCGCCTCGGCAACCCCGTCGTGCGCCATGGAGATGGTGGTGCGGACGGAAAGGGTCTGCAAGACCAGGGTGCCGCGGAAGAGCTGGTCGCCGATGACGCGTCGGCTGGCAATTTCGGCATTGATTTCCATGGCTTCGGTAGTGATGACCACGGCCCCGCCGGAGGCTTCGATGCGATCATTGACCTTGAGGGTGCCTCCGAGGTTGACGGCGTGGATCTTGCCGCCGGCGAAGGTGGAGAGGGCCACGTTGAGCACCAGTTCTTCGTCCTCTTCATCGTAGAAAACGGTGTCGCGTCCGACTTGATCGCCGATGTGGGTCAGTTCAACGGAGGTGTCGCCGAGGGCGGCGATGTAGACGCCGGCGGCGCCGCCGGAATGGGCTTCGATGCGGTCGGCGCGGAAGTAGATGGGCATGAAGACGTCGCCGACGCCACCCTTGGCGTAAATATAAATTTCTTCGGCTTCGAGGAGGTGGATGCGCCCGGGACCGTTGTGCACGGAGAAGTCCTGGGAGAGTCCGAGGATGGTGTCGGACTTGAGGGCGAGGCGTCCGGCGACAATGGAGGCGCGGAGGGTGATGGCGCGGGCTTCAATGACCAGATCCAGTCCGGTGTAATCCTGATCTTCGAGGACGCGGACGACGCCGGTGCGGACGGGAGGGCTGTCTTCGTCGGTGTCATCCACGAAACGGATGTCGATGGATTTGATGTTTTCGTGGGAAATACGGAGGCCGTCCCAGACGAAGTCGTCGGCGCCGAGTTCCAAGGTGCCGCCGCCGGCGCGGTGGAGGTTGAGGACGGTGTTGTTGCCATTGCCGATGAAGCGTTCGATGGTGTTGAGGCGGTGGCGCGCGATGTTGTCGCCGCTGACGGTGCTGTCGCGGACGCCGATGGCGACGTGTTCGGTGACGTTGGAGAAGTCGAGGGTGTCGAAACCGCCATTGGGCAGTTCGTTGACGGTGGCGTCGCCCCAATCGTCGTGGAAGACGTAGGTGTCGTTGCCGCTACCGCCGGTGATGACGCTGACGCCGCCCTGAACGTGGAAAACGTCGTCGCCGGGTCCACCGAAGAGGAAGCTGTCGGCGGTGCCGGTGTAGAGAGTGTCGTTGCCCTCGCCACCGATGGCGTAGACATTGATGGGGAAGTCGCCGATGATCTTGAGGGTGTCGTCGCCAAAGCCGCCGTCGAAGAAGATGTTGTCGACAAGGGCAAAGTCATCGGTGCGCGAATGGGCCTCGCCATCGACTTCCCAGAAGTAGGTGACGATGATGCGTTCTTGTCCGCCGATTTCACCGATGGTGAGGTGGAAAATTTCGTGGCCGTCGATGCCGCCGTCGATTTCGAGTCGGCGCCAGGCGTAACGTCCGGCGGCGAGAACGAGGGTGGTCTCGCTGTCGGAGTCGACGATGACGCGGGTGCCGTCCTTGGCTTCGAGGGTGCGGGATACTTCGCCGTGGTCGATTTCAAAGGCGAGGACGCCTGCATCGGGATTGAGGATGCCTTCCACGTTCAGGTAGCGCAGGTTGACCATGGTGGACAGGGGATCGAGGGTGTCGATGCGGGTGTACGCCAGACTGACGCGTTCGAGCGGTCCGGGGACGTTGAGTTGACCCAAGTCGCGGATGACGGTTTGGAAATGGGAGGCGACGGCCCGAATTTCGGCATCCGGTTTCATGCGGTTGAGGGCGGGGGCCCGGTCGGGGTTGCCGCCGCCGAGGCTGCCGTTGCGACGGAAGAGGGAATGATCGAAGACCACGGAGCCGGCGGGTCCGTCGAAGCTCCAGTAGCCGATGAGATCCTGGCCCTGTCCGGGGAAATCGTTGGTCATGTCGGCTTCGATGAGGCTCGGGGACAGTGCGGCGTCCCAGATGCGGAGTTCGTCCATGTCGCCCGTGAAGTAGGCGGCGGTTCCAGGATGCTCCCCGATGCCGCCGTCAAAGATCTTGCCGCGACCGACGCCGACCACGACATCCTCATCGGTGAGTTGGTCGTCGTCGTCAATTTCCACGGCATGGGCAAATCCGAGGTTGAAGCCGGTTTGCGAGGAGAACCCGGACGATTGGGCGTGGTACCCTTGGGCCACGAGTTCACCATTCACGTAGAGGGATTGCGGGGTTTCGCCGGCGCTGAACACATAGGTCACATGGTGCCAGTTTCCGTCGTTGTAGGCGGTGCCGTGACTGCGAATGGCTTCATATCCGGTGTCGGCATTGATGAACATGAAGGCGCCGATGTTGCCGCTTTCATCGAGGAAGATGGAACGGTCGAGGCCGCCTTCGCCCAGTTGCCCGTTGTCCATGGAGAAGAGGCCTTGCGGGCCTTCGGCATCGGTGCGGAACCAGAAGGAGTAGGTGCCGCGCAAGGTGGAAACCGTGCCGTTGAATTCCACGAATTGTCCTTCCATCTCTCCGGTTTCTTCGTTCAGGGTCGACTCGCCGAAGGTGAGGATGCCCATGCCGTTGTAATCCAAACTGACGGTGCGCAAGTTGGACAGGCCGACCCGGGCGCCGGTGACGGGGTCCACGGCGGGCAGGATGATGCTCAGGTCGCCGATGCGGTTCCCGTTCAAGTTCAGGGTGCGGAGGTTGCGGGCGAATTGAATGCCGACCAGACTTTGAATGCCGAGGTAGTCCAGTTGGAGGTTGACGAGGGTGGCCATTTGGCTGGCCATGATTTTGCCGTGAATGACGGGACGTCCGTCATACCCTTCGGTGACGGGGATGCCGAGGGCGCGGGCAATGCCGGCGCGCAGGGCGATGTCTGGAATGACGACTTCGAAGTCGGTGGGTTGCGGTTGTTGTACGCTGAATTCGGAGGTCGGGGGCGGGGTGAAGTTTTCGAAGGGCTGCAGGTCGCGGATTTCCTTGCGTTCGGCTACGAAGAAGTTGATGCCGCCGCCGCCGAAGATGATATCGTGGTCGCCATTGCCGATGAGGATGTCATTGCCTTCGCCGCCGATGATGATGTCGCGGTCGCCGCGGGCGTGCATGTTGCCCGCCAAGGGGGCTTTGACTTCGATTCGGAAGGGCAGACCGACGAGGTTGCCTTTGCTGAACCAGAGATTGGCTTCGCTTTGGTTGGTGACCAGGGCGAGGCGCCCGTCGCTTTCGAGGGTTTCGAGGACCTTGACCCCGGAGGTGAAGGTATGGAGGATGCGGCTGCCTTTCAAGGTGCCGTCGGTGATGAGGATACGGCCATCGAATTCGTAGAAGGCGACGGAGCCGATGGCTTCGAGGAGCACGGGGGCCTTGCCGCTGGCCAGCCCCACGAAGGGCAAGGTGCCGCCGTTGGCGCTGAGAAGCGGGTAGGTGCCGTCGCGGAAGCCGTTGGAGGTCCAGAGGCTGAAGTCGATTTGGCCGTCGACGAGGGCGTTGCGGTTTTCGACGATGAAGACGATGCCGTTGGCGGTGCCGGCGATGCCGGAAATGATGCCGGTGTTGACCGGGGAGAGGTCAACGACCATGCGGGTACCTTCGGCGGTGCCGTCGCTGACCCAGAGGGAATTGGCCCTGTTTTGCCCGGAGCCATCGGCGCTGAAGGCGAGGCGGTCCCTGGACACGGCGGTGAGGTTGCGGGCCAAGTTGGGCAGGAAGGTGATGAAGCGGACGCCGGTTTCGCCGACCACCCAAAGCATGGGACGGAATTCGGAACCGGAGATAAAGTGTGTCATGCCATTGATCACGGCGCTGTCGGTGGTTTCACCGGGCAGACTGGATTCGATTTCCCCGACGTTGAGGACGCCGTCTTCGTCGAAATTGGCCATCCAGAGGCTGACATTGGTTTCGGAGCGAACGGTGAAGAAAAATTCTTTGTTGGCCACGGCCACGAAACCGGCGGCGCCACCCAGGTCGTTTACGATCTTGCGGGTGCCGGTATTGCCGGACAGCACCGCGTCGCCGGTGCCATTGCTGACCCAGAGTTGGGTTTCGCCGTCGATGGTGACGGTAAAGAAGAGGCGATTTTCGAAGATGCCCAGCATTTGGAAGGCGTCGGTTTCGGCGTTAAAGTCGAGTTCTTCGAGCTTGCGGACGCGGAGGGGTTCGGCGCCGTAGTTTTCACCTTCGCCGGGGGTGGCGCGCCAGAGGACGAGGCCCCCCTGGGCACGTTCGAGGAGGTAGTAAAGATTGCCGTTCATGGCGATGATGTCGGCGTCTTGGGCTTCTCCGACATCAATCACGTCGAGGACGTCCACGGTTTCGCCATCGGTGGCGTGCCATTGATCGCCAACCAAATAGAGAGCCCGTCCGCCGGCAACGTGCAGGTGGATGATGTTGTCGGTGTGCGCCATGAGCAAGGCGAAGCCGTCGGGGGTGGCGGCGTAGAGGTCGTTGCCGACGGTGAAGAGGAGGATGTTGCCCAAGGCGGTGAAGTCGCCGGCATGATCGTCGAGTTCCCCTTTCAATTCGGTGGCGAAGTGGCCGGAGGCTTCCCAAAGGATGATTTCGCCGTCTTTGTTTGCCAAGGTGAAATAGAGGCTGTCGCCGGCGCCGCCGATGATGCGGAGACGTTCGGAAACCTCGTCATCTTCATCCAGCAGGTGGCCGAGGGCGCTGCCATCGTTTTGAAGGACTTTCGTGGTGAGGATGCCGTTGGTGCGGTACAGGAGGCCGTCGCGCAGGAAGTAGCTGTAATCGCCGGCCGTGCCCAAGAGGGTGTCGTTGTCTTCGGTATCCACGCTTCCGTCGCTGATGAGGCTGATGCCTTCGTCCTCGGACTGAATGCGCAGGAAGTAGGTGCCGGCTTTGAGCTGGCTCATGTCGATGACGGCCTGTTCGGATTGCAAGAGGCGACCGTCTTGGGAGTAGAGGTTGCCAGTGACGGTGCGTTCGGAGCCGGTGACCACGTCGAGTCGGGTGCCGTTCTCGACATGGGCGTGGGCGAGGACGAAGCCGTCCTCGGGGAATTCCTCCCCTTCGGGCAGGGGCAGAAGCCGCAGGAGGAAGGTGACTCGGGTGTTGCCGTTGCCAATTTGCTCGCGGATCAATTGGGTGATGTCGAGTTCAAATTGGTTGTTGGCCAGTTCGGTATAGCCCACGAAATCCGCGTCTTCCCAAGCGTGGGCGTCGTCGGCATTGACGATACCGTCTCCTTGGATCATGCGGACTTCCATGGCGGGCACGATGGAAAGCACGGTTTCAACCAAAGTCGCGGCCCGTGCGGTGAGCAGTTCGTCGGTCCGGGGCAGAACCGTCCAGAGCACGGAGGGGCTTTCTTCAAGGGGAGCGGCAAAGTAGATGTTGCCGTTGAGGAGGTTCATGAATTGAGGATCGATGACATTGGCATCCTCGCGGCGAACCCGAACGGCTCGGTCTTCGAGGTCGTCGGTGAAGAGGTCCACGCGCCAGAGGCCGGTGCCGCGGGCGGTGCCGAAACGGGCATAGGCAAAGCCGTCGGAAATGACGAGTTCGGAAAGGGTTCCGCCGCCAAAGTTATGGAGCGCGGCGAAATTCTCGATATCGACATCTTCGGTATTGTCGAGGTCGAAGAGATACAGTTGGCTGATGCCGGGGCGCTGGAAGACGAAGAGGACGTTGGTTCCAACCCGCCGCACTTGACTATACTGACCCCCATTGTCGGTGGAATGGCGGAGAACGCGACCGTCTGCGGCACTCCAAGAGTAGAGGCGCAATTTTTCGGCGTCGGCATTGTCCCGGGTGACCAGCAACAAATCGTTCCCGGCTCCGAAGATATTGACGATGGTTACGCCCGTGATTTCCATAATTTGCGTGGAGATGGATCCGTTGACGCGCCAGATGCGGGAAAGGTTTTGGAGGGCACTGGTTTCGGAGAAATACAACTCGCCATTGATGACCACGGGGTTTCTCAAGGTATTCCACGGGAGGGGACGATTCACGACATTGATTCGGATGTCCACGTCTTCATCGGCGGGGTCCAGTTCGATGGCCCACAGCGAATTGCCCACCCGCACGGCCAAGCGGTTGCCATCGCTCATGGCGTCAAACTCAAAGGGATTGATGTTGAGGATGGTCCCGTCGGCGATGATCCCGGTGTTGCCTTCGGCGTCGAAAGCGTAGAGGTTGTCGTCGGTTCCGCGGAAGAGGATCACATTGTCGGTGACCACGAATTCGGCGGTTTCGGACATCGCGAACGCGGGGTCATTGCTCAAGGTGTACACATCGGCGGGGGCACTTTCGACCCACCACATTTCCGTATTTCCGTTATTGACGGTGAGAAGGTAGATTTCCTCGCCAAAGACCACCAGGTTTTGCAGGCCGGTCACGCCGCCGTCCAAGAGCGGCAGCAAGGGTTCGGCGCGGCCGGGGAGCGGGTTGATGACGCCGCTTGAATCCCCACCCACGGACGTGGCCTGATACCCCGCCAAGCCATTGACATGGTTGATCACATCCTCGGCGGTGGTGACGCCAAATGCGATGTGGATCCAAACTTCGGATTTCCCGATGGTTTCGACGGCAATTTCACCGCCGACGAGGCCATCGACATAACGAAGGGTGCGCCCATTCAGTTCGCCGGGCAATTCGAATACGATGTCGTTGTCGTCGCCAGGGGCGGCGAGGGTCGCGCCGGTGGGTGATGCGGGGATGGCGTCCGTTTGGGCGAGCACCAGCTTGAAGAGGGGGTCACCGGCATCCCCGCTGATGGATTCCACGGTCAATGTGCCTTGGCTAGTGAGTAAGTCGGCCAGATCCGAATCATCCCAAAGGGTGTCCTCGTCCACGACGGTGACGGTGTAGCGACCGTCCGCGAAGGTCAAGCCCACTTCGCTGCCCACGACGAAGACGATTTCGCGGTCGTTGAAGTCTTCGCCGCCTTCGGACGTGGTTGCGGAGAGGGTGAGGGTGCGACCGTCCATGAGGGTGATTTCGGCGGTGGCGGCCTCGGCATCCACGCCGTTGGCGAGTTCGGCGGAAGGCATGGCGGGGGTGACGAAGGCGCTGCCGGTTGTGAGGCTGGCGACAAAGCCAAGATCGGCGGCATTGAAGGTATCGCGGATGTTTCCAAGTGTACTGCTGCCGGCATTGTAGAAAATGACCAGGGTATTCCCAATCCGTTCGGCGGAGATGGAACTGGCGTTGGTCACGAAAACCACATCCATGTTATTTTCATCCGCATCTTTCGCCTCGGATGTGATGGTCAAGGTGTGGGGGCCGAAATCATAGGCGCCGAAGGTGGACTCACCGGCTTTGTATTCCTCGGTCTCGTTCCACTCCGCGCTGAATTCCGGTTCCATGACGATGTTCACCGTAAACGCGGTCGTGGCGGTAAATTGGGAAAGACCATCGATTTCAACGCGCAAGTCTTCGACCGTGAATTCGTCGTCCTCATCGTCAACTTCAATGGTGAGTGTTCCTGAAGAATAGCTGACCGAAAGTCCGTCATGCGATCCGTCCACACTGAAGTTGACGGTATGGATGGTGTTTCCATTTACGCCGGTGATCGTGATGACGAATTGGTTTTCACTTCCATCGTCCAAGGTCAAGGTGCCAACCTGTTGCGTTTCCGTTACGCCGCCATCTAGATTGATATAGGGGATATCCAAGACATCGGAGAGGCTTCCACTCTCAAGGCTGACGCTGAAATTGGAACCGTCAAACGCACTGATGACATGCGCAATCGTAGCAGTGCCGGGCAGAGCATAGAGGATGTAGTTTCCAGATCCATCGGGATCGGAGAGCATGACGGGGTTCGAGGAAGACAGGGGAGCGCCATCGCCATCCTCGCGGGCGCCGACCAGTTGGAAGGTGGTGCCGTTCAAATCTTCTCCGGGCGTGTTGGCGACAATGGTGACAGTTGCGTCACCATCGTTCAGCGTCAGGGTGCCTTCGGCGGGTTCTTCGTCCACGCCACCGCCGAACACGCCGCCAACGAGCGTCAACACCTCGGGAATTCGCAGGACGGTGTCTTCATCGGCTTCGTCAACCGTAAGGCTGCGGTTGGACATCCCCAAGGCGGCAAAGGCGTCGACGACTTGCTTGGCGGTGGTCGAACCGTTGACGATGAAGATGGTGAAGTCGTCGTCATCTTCTTCAACAATCGATAGGCTGTCGCCGTTCACAAACCGTACGGTGAAACTATGGGGGTTTCCACCCTCTTTTTCCGCGATGATGCTGATGTCACCGAATTCGATGCGGTCTTCCTCAGGTCCGCCGCCTTCGACTTCTCCATAAGGTGTGAGCCCCAAAGCGCCGGGCAGATCGTTGGCAATGAAGGTGGCGTCCAAGGGAATGTCGCCGGCATTGATGGCCAAAACGATGTCGTACATGGTGGTATAGCCGGGCACGTACCCGAGGAGAAGCACATCGTTGTCGCCATCCCAAGCGGCGGTGGCATAGGCGCTACCGTCGAAGCGGTCGAGGCCTGAGCCATCGATCAGTTGGAAGTGAATGGCGATATCTTCAATGGAATCGGGTTTGTCATCGTGTTCGGGGTCAATGGAGAGATCGACATGGTCTTCGCTGCCGGGGAGGGCAAATCTCAAGAGCGCGGGTATCGCGGGATTGCCGCCGGTGAGGGTTGCGCCTGCGGCAATGAGGATGTGCGCCCCGTTGCCCGGGTCGTCCAGGGTCACGGTCCAAGGTCCGGAAAGGGTTGCAAAATGCGAGACCACTTCGGAAGCGGTGGTGGTGCCGCCGACCACGGTAATGAGCAACCCGCCGGAGGAGGTGGTTTCGACGCCGATTGCGTCACCGTCGATGAAGCGTATGCTTTCGGTGCCGTTGAGATGATCACGGGAGAAGGAGAGGATGCCGCCCTCGGGCAAGGTGACGAGAATTTCTTCGATGGGATCGTAGCGGAAGAGTTGGCGTCCTTGCCCTTCATCGGCAATGGCGGTGAAGTAGAGTTTGCCGTCCACGACCACCAAGTCGGCGGGCTCGCTGCTGCGGGCGCCGGGGGCGAGATCGCGGGCCAGATAGAGCGCATCGCCATCGGTGTACCAGATTTCGCGTCCCAAGGCGCTGTTTTCGGCGGTGAAGAAGTACAGATCCAAACCGGAGACGTAAATGAAATCCGCGGGCAGGGAACCGGAGCCGCCCCCGGCGATGGAACCGATCCGACCGGCTTCGGCGTTGCCGGCGGAGATTTCGTCTTCGAAGCGAAGCGCCCAAGGTTCGAGGCCACCGGAGCCGTCGGCATTGGCTCCGGCAAAGAGGAAGCCGTGCAAGTCATCGGAGAAGTTGGCAAAGGCGGCAAGGTTGCTGATGCCACTGGCGCCGGTATTCACGATGATGGCATCGGCTTCGCCGTCCAAGTAGATGACAATCTGGTTACGGTTGGGGCCCGCCACCACGGCCAGTGCGCCATCGGGCAGGGCGTTTTCATCGGGCGGCAAGGCGGTCAGTTGACGCGGGGAGACCAAGGCGCCATCCATGGGAAGGATTAGGATTTCGCTGCCGTCGGCATTGAGCCTCCAAAGGCTGCGGCCGAGGGTGCTATGGTCGCCAATGATATAGGTGACGCCGCCCACGCTCAGGACCTCACTGTAATCAGTGAGGTACTGGTTGTCGGCATCCAGCAAGAGGGAGGCCGAACTCGGGCCATCGATTTGGGCCAATTGATAAGCCCAAACGCGGGGCGAGCCCTCCACTTTGGATTTGAAGATGACAAACTCTCCGCTAACGATCAGTTCTTCGGCGTCGGTGAAGGCGGCGTCGCGCCCCACGGATGTGGCGTTGCCTTGGCTCAGCAACCAGAGTTCATTGTCGGCAAAGGCGTGGAAATCATTGCCGTGGGTGTGATGAACGCTGTTTACAAACGGGTTGTCTCCCAAGGGGATGGGTTCGGGGGTGCCCGTTCCTTGGAGATAGAAAAGCTCGCCGCTCATGATGTAGTAGAGGCGGTTGGCGTTCGCGGCCATGCCAGTGACCTTGCCATTCAAGCCGCCGACCAAAAGGTTCAGGTCATCCCGCTGGCTGTTGACCTGAAGAATGTCGTACACGCCACCCCGGGCAACGGTGAGGAGGATACGGCCCCCATGGATTTCCAAGCGTTCGACGCGTTGATTGATTTCGGAAATTTGCCAGGTGCCGACAATGGTGCCATCGCTGGTCCAAAGGCTTTCCACCCCGGATTCGAGATCGTAGGAAACGAAATAGAGTCGTTCGCCATCGTTGACCAATTCAATGATGTTTTCGGGCAGGTCATCCGCGGAACCGGAGAGGCCGGCGAGCCGCAGGGTGACTTGCTTGAGGAGGGTGGGATCGTCCAAGGCATCCAAATAGGCGGCCAGATCGAATTCGATGACCCCGAGGTCATCAAGGTTCCTGAAAGTCATGCCGGCGCCGCTGAGGTCGACCTGGTATTCGGGGGGACCGGATTCGGAGACATCGGAAATGACGCCGGAGAAGCCGCCCACGAAAGACTCCGTCTCGACGCCGGCGATGGGTTGGAGGCGGATCATGTCGCCGAGGTTGCCGTCGCCCAAGGTGGTGAAGCGATACCATTTGGCGGTTTCCCCGGGAAGCAGGGTATAGCGACTGGAATCCAAAATGCCATCGCCGGTGAAATCGACGTCGTAGAAGACGTCGGGACGGCCAATGCCGGTATCCACGAGGAAGCTGCCGGCACCGGCGAAGGAGCGGTTGGTGAGGATGTCGAAGCCGCGGTCGGGCATGGTTTCGACGGTGCGGTTGCCATAAATCATGTACACGCGCCCGGCGGCCACGCGCACGCCGCCAATGGAACTGTTGGCTTTGGGGGCGCCAATGACGAGGTCGCTGATCCCATCGGCATTCATGTCGAGGAACGGTGTCAGCGGCAAGACGCCCAAGCGGTCGGTTTCGTTTTGGCCTTCGAGGATCAGATCGGCGTCGTTGAAGTTGAGGGTGGGCGTTTGACGTTCGGCGATGGAGAAGAAGACGAAGACGGCGCCGCGGGTGCTCTTGGCAAGGACCAAATCGGGATCTTCCACGACGTTCACGTCTTTTTGGCCCACGACCCGGGTGAACTCGGTGCGGCCCACGGCAATGTCCACGCGGCCATCGCCATTGAAATCACCGGCGGTGACATGGAGTTTTGACTGGATGGAGGTGGATCCGAATTCTCCCAAGGTGGCCTGTGTCAATTTGACGAAGGTGTGGTTGCCGGCTTCGAGGGCGGAATCCACTGGGGAGCGCCAGTCGGTGGATCCGGTGAAAATGAGTACGGCGCCATTGGCTCCGGCGGCGTCCTCGCGGTCCCGGACGAGGGCAAAATCATCGGCGCCATCGCCATTGATGTCGCCCAGGGCGTGGATGCGACCGCCCAAGGACGTGGCGGTGGCCCGCCAGATGGATTCATCAAAGAGGTTGGCTTCGGATTGGGCATAGGCGCCGAATTCAAATTCCGCGCGAATACTGGCGGCAAATTCACTGTTTTGCAGTTGGTTGATGATGTCATCGGCGGTGATCTGTTCGTTTACGATGCGAATGAGGACGAGATTCCCGTCGCGTTCAATGGCCACGCTCTTGGGGTTATCGGGATCCTCACCGACGCTGCCGTCCAACAGCAGCCGGAAGACGACGCCGTTGGATGCGGCGCCCGCGGACAAGGCTCTGAAGTAGATGTTGTTGTTGGTGCCGGACAAGGTGAATTCGGCCCGGGCGCGGGAATGGGCATCCCCGCCAAAGGTGACGGTTTCGGCGATGGTGTCTCCGTTCTCCAAGCCTTCGGCGGAGAGAATCATCCGGCCGGACTTATCGTTGTTGGGGAGATTTTGCCCGGGAAGAATGAAGGCTTGTCCGCGGGAGGGGTTGAGGTTTTCTTCGCCATCGAAACCGCGGACGACAAACCCAAGGTCTTCGAGACCGTCACCATTCACATCGCCCACGACGGAGGCTTCGAGCGCGTCGGCATCCACGGGAGAGAACACGAAGTGAAGCTGCCAAGAGTCCAGCAGGCCCGAAATGGCGCCGGAGTGGTCTTCGATGCGCAGGGTCCATTCGCCATTGGGGTTTTTGCCGGAAAGGATGGTCAGGTCGTCATGGGCTTGGAAGCTACCCGCATAGGGGGCTTCGGAACCGCCAATTCCGAGGTTCAGGTTTCCGGCAAAAGTAGTGAATTTGAAGACGTTGCCCAAGACGCCGCCTTCCAGCACGTCATCGGTGAAGAGGCGGACCTCGGTGCCGTCGGGACTGACCAAAGTGGCGGACACGTCGGAGAGATCCAAATCACGATAGTTTGCGGGATTGTCCTTGAGGCGGAGGCTGACGGAGACATCGTCGAAGCGACTAGGCAGTTCATCCACTTCCAAGACGAAATCCGTGGGACTTGTGGCGATGTTGAGCGACCAACGATTCAAGGTGCCGTCGAAACGACCCACGGTATCGACCACGCGCAGGGTCCAGGTTCCGTTGGGATTTACACCGAAGAAGTCGTGCAAGTCCGGCAGCAGGTAATGGTTGTCGGGTTCTTCACCCGGAATCAGGTCATCGTCGAAGGTGGCGGTGGACCAACTGCTCACGGAGCCCAAATTCACTTCGATGTTCCCATCGGGATTGACCAAGGTGAATTCCAAGTCCTCGGCGTGAAGGTGGCTCATTTGCACATTCACGACCACATCGGTCAAGCTTCCTTCCAAGCCCTCCACTTCAAGTTCGGAGGTCAAGGGCGCGTCGGTACGGATCACGAGATCGAAGTCGATCTCCGTTTCGATGCCGTCGGGCACACTGTCGGTAATCAAGAGCGTCCATTCACCATTGGGGGAGATGTTCAGGAAATCATCGAAATTCCCGGCGGGTTCGTAGGTGCTGTTGGAGAGACTGCTTCCGGGTTCGAGGGTATTGGACGCGAAACGGGACAGGGTGATGTTGGACATCCGCGTGGCCGAGCCTCCGATTCCCTCGAAGAGCAAGATTCTGTCCGTGGAATCGGGGGCTTGCAGTTCCAGCCGCAAGCCGGAAAGATTCCCGGTTTGCAGTTCGTTGATGACGAAGCGAATGTCGGTGAGGTTGGCCGCTTCATCGAAATTCTCGATGTTGAAAGCGATTTCCGTGGTGACCGGATCCGGAATTTCTCCATTGTACGTAAGTTCAATCTGATCCACGGCCCATCCGAAATATCGGTTCGCGTAGGCGTCCCGGCTGTCGAAAACAAAACGCAGGTCAAATTCACCGCTGAAGTTTTCAGGCAATTCGATGGAAACCTCTTGGATTTCACCGGTGTTGAATTCGAGGGCGACTTGGCCGACGCCTCCGGCTTTGGAGGCCAGGGTGAACCAATTGGAGGCGCCCACTTCGCGAATCTGAACAAAGGCTTGGTCAAAGTTTGCGGAAAATTCCGTTTCCAAATAAGATTCGAAGTTCAAGACGGCGTTACCCACGCCCGCGTCCAGGCCGGTGATCAGGGCGTGGCCAGCCACCCGGTTTCCAGTGTTGAAGGTCCAGTTGGAGGTGCTGAAAGCGGAGATGAAGGGGTTGCCGAAATACAGGGCGATGCGTTCGCTGACTTCGGGGTCATGATAAGCCCCTTGCCCGTAAACATCGGTCAGGTTCCAGAGGTTCTCTTGGTCGTCGAGATCCCTGAAGAAGAGCTTGAGTCCGTTGCCAAGGTCCACTTCCAGATCTTCGTTCACGGAATCATGTTCTTCCAGGAACTCAATCAGGGTTTTCAGCTCAATGATCTCGATGTCGGCGGGATCGGCGCTGCCACTGAAGTTAAATCCTTCGGGCTCGAACGATTGGGATTCGAACTGGTTGATCAGGGTCCGCAGCGGGAAGGGGGCGTTCAGTTCGCCGCTGTCCACCTCGGTGTTAAAGAGGCGGAGGTCCACCAATGCCATGTTGCTCGTCACGGGAAGATTGCCGCCATGGTCATGAATCACGTCCCCGGCGAAAATATAGCCGTAGCTACCCACGGAGTTGGGCATGGGGCTGACGACGACCAAGTCGTCGTGATATTCTTCTTGCAGGGTGTTGTAATGGCCGCTCCAGCGGGCGCCCATGACTTGGATGTCGTATTCCCCGCCGTTGGTTTCGAGGTCATCGGGCCCCAACACGATGGTACGGGAATTGAGCGAATGCAACGAATCGGCGTTGATAAGACGTGGATAGACGTTGCCGCCGTAAATGATGGTGATGATGATGGAATCGGTGGCGGCGTCGTAGCGATGGAAGACCAAGTCGGTGAGTCCGTTGCCGTTGAAGTCGCCCATGCGTTCGGCGGGACGTCCGAGGCTGTTGAGATCGAAGAGATGATCGGCAAAGAGGGTGGCCTGTTGGAGGCCGATGGTGTCCACGGGTCCGTTGAAGAAGAAGGCGTGCTTGTCACCGGTGATCAAGAGGTCGTCATGCCCATCCCCGTCGAAATCACCCAGTTGCTGGGCGGTGGACAGGTTCATTTGCGTCTGATCGCCTTCAAGGGCAATGGCATCATTGAGGTTCAGGTTGTCCCCGGGCCGTCCAAGGTCGATGCCGGTATGTGCGGTGGAATCGGTGCCGCCCAAATTGGGGAAGGCCAAGGGATAGCGGAAGATGCGGGGATCCGGGTCCATGAAGGAGAGGTCTTCGGGTTCGGGCGCTTCGGCAAAGCTGCCGGCATCAAAATAGTGCAGGCGGGTGCCCAGCATTTCCGCGAGCACAAATACGGTTTGCACCTCTTCGATGTCGCCTTCCCCCAGTTGGTAGAAGCCGAACAGGTATTGGGTGGCGGAAACACCGGAGGTTTCACGATAGCCGGGGTTGTTCAACTCGAAATGCAGGGTGGGGCGCTTCAAGTTCATCTTGGTGAGGTCGCGTTCGTCTTGCGCTTCGGCCATGAGGAAGACTTGCACGACGTTATGGTAGAGGGAATCGGAGACGATGGTGAACTCCCCGTCCCCATCTCGTTCAAACACGGCGTTGCCTTGGAGGGTCTGACCCTGAACTTCGGTGATTCGGGCGAAATCTTCGACGGTGTCATGGCTCACGTGACCCAAGCGGATGAAATGTCCGCCGCGACCATCGGTATTCGCAACCCAGGTGTCGTCGTCATCCTCAACTTCAACATACCCGAGGAGGTAGCTGATCGTACGGCCATTGAGGGCGAAATTGTCGCGACCATCGCCTGTGACATCGCCCAAGGCCACGACCCGGGAGCCGGTGACGCCGTCCAAATCCAGAGATTCCCCATGGAAATCCGCAAAGGCATCGCCCAAATCGACGGGCCGGAGGATTTGGCGGTCGATCAGCCAACCCAAATCGTAGGTCCACAGATTGTCGGCGGTGACAACCAAAAGACCGCCCCGTTCCAAGTCGTCCTCCCCGAGCACATTGCCAATGCCCCCGGCGGTGATGACCTCCCCTTCCGCTATAACGTCCGCATCGCGCGTATCGAGATCCACGAAAGAGTCCATGCGGATGTTGTCCACATACCAGCCTTCGAAGTCATTTTCTTCGGCGTCCTTGGTATCGAAGAAGAAGCGGATTTCCACGTCGCCTTCAAAGGCATCGGAGAGGGAAATGCCCACGCGTTGGTTGGCGGTCGAGGTGGGATCCTGCAAGGTGACGAGTCCGGTGCCGCCGGCGTTGGAAGCCACCGTGGTCCATTCCGAATCGCCGACGTTACGGACCTGAACAATGGCTTGGTCGAAGTCGGAGGGGAAACCTTCGGTGACAAGGAAGGAGTCGAAACTCAACAGGGAGCCGCCCGATCCGACGGACAATCCGGTGAGGGTGGCGTAACCGCCAACGCGGGCTCCGGTTCCAAACGTCCAATCGGCGGGATCGTCGCCGCCGGGAATACCGAAGTACAAGGCGCGCCCGGTCCCGCGAAGCGACGAGGGCAAGTCGTCGGCAATCCGCCAGAGGGAGTGGATGTCATCCGTCCAATCGGGATCCTCCATGGATTCGAAGTTCAAAATGAGGGTGGAGCCATCGTCGGCTTGGTAGGTGATGGAGGTGCCGTCGGGGGTGCCGGCGGGGGTGCCCTCTTCGTCGTTGAAGATTGTCAAATCCAGGGATTCCAAGGCGATGACTTCGATATCATCCACGTACCAGCCTTCGAAATTGTTGAAGGCGCCATCCACGGAATCGAAGAGGAAGCGGAGGGTAAGTTCACCTGCAAAGCGATCATCCAATTGAATGGCCACGTTCTGCGGAGCGTTGCCGGTATGATCGATCAAGGTGGTTTGCCCGGAACCGCCGGCATTGGAGGCAATGGTTACCCATTCTTCGGCGACGTTGTCGAAGGCCTGCACGGTGGCTTTGTCAAAGAAGTTGGGCCAACGTTCGGTCCGCAGGAAGGAGGTGAAGTTGAGTAAGGTCCCTTCGGAGCCGCCTTGGAACCCGGTGATTTGGGCGATGCCGGAGACCCTGCCGTCGGGGTGGGCGAAAGTGAAGGTGTCGGGGTTGCCAAAGTAAATGGCGGTGTTGTTTCCACGTCCGTCGGGCACGTCACTCAAGAGGTTCCACAGGTTCACGTTGCCGTTGAAGTCGAGGAAGTGCAAGGTGACTTCGTTGCCGCCCACGTTAAAAGTTCGGCCAGCAACATCGTCGGGGACGCCGTCTCCATCTTCAAAGTCAAGCAGGAGGGCGTCGGATTCAATGAATCCGCCGTCGAATCCGAATTCGCGGGCGCCGGTGGAGAAGTCGGTCCCGGTGCCATTGGTGAAGTCGTCCCCGGCAAAGACATACACCTCGTCGCCTTCCCAAACGATGAGCGCGTCTCCTTCAACGGGATCCGCATTTTCATCGGCTTGGAAAACGTAGGGCAAGCGCGCGCTTTCGGCCCCAAAATTGTCGGCGTCGGAAAGCAGGATGAAGTTCGAAAGTGCGGCCAAATCCGCATTCAAGGGTTGGGCATCCGAACTGCCGCCGACAATGTAGACGGCCGATTGGTCTCCACCGGTGATGACCACGCCAAGGTCCATAATGCCGTCGCCGTTGTAATCGGCGGGCTGGAGGATGCGGGCCTGGGAGCCGTCGGCGGCTGCGGCCAAAAGTGGGGCGGGCAAGTGAATGAAGCGCCGCCCACTGTTACTGCCGACTCCAAGGTTGGTAAAGTCGCCCACGCCGGGCAGAATCAAGAGCGTGGAGGTGCCATTGGCCAAGTCATCGCTGACGGCGGCCACAAAATCTCCGGTCCCGTTGCCCGTGATGTCACCGAGGGAAATGGCCACGGGGCGGAAGGACGCCAGCCCGGCGCCACCGCTGCCATCGATGACCACCACGCCCTCGGCATCCTGGCCGGAGACTTGGTTGGTGAGGCCCAGCTCATCGGAGAAGCGGATTTGGTACATGCCCATTTCGGCGGCCCGAATGAGGTTGTTTTGTCCGGTGCGGAAGCCCAGTTGCAGGGCACCGTCCCCGAGATTGTATTCGATGGAGAAATCGAAATCGTACGCGGCGGTCAAGGCCAGTCGTTGACCGAGTGCGTTGGCAAGGACTTCAACATGGAACAGCTCATCCAAACCGGCGGCGACGAGGGCATCGAACAGGTCATCGGCCAAATCCCAAATATCCACATTGGTGGAGGTGTTTTCAGCTTCCACGGTGACGGAAATTCCGGGGGCGCCGTTGATGGAGATGGAGAAAGTGGCGTCCTGATCCAGCACGCCAAGATTGGGCACGCCTTCTTCGGCCACCACGGTGTAAGCGGCGGTGTTCATGACCTTGAGGATGTAATATTCCGGCACGCCCGCGAATTGTTCCACGGGAACGGCGTCGATGACACTGCTGGGATCCAGATCCCGTGCCGCGAAGAGTGCAAGGTTGCTGCCAAAGTCACCATCGAACATTTCAAAGCGTTCCTTGCTTTGGGTGCGGTCGAAGACGACTTCAATCATGTCGAGCATCAGGAGCGCGGAGATGGAGCCCGAGAATTGTTTGAGGGCATTCGGAGTGCGAATCAAGTAGTAATCGGCCCGGTCGCCTTCGTGGAAGGTCAATTGGTCGATCACCATGCCGGGTTCGATTTCGGGCAGCAGCGCCGCGAAGGCGGCGGTGTTGTTGGGGCCGGTGACCCCGGCTTTTCTCACCAGTTCGTATCGGTCGAATGGGGTGGTGGTGTTTCCGGCAATCAGATCGTTGCCGGGTCCGCCGTCCAAATAGTCATTGCCACCGCCGCCGGCGATGAAATCGTCGCCGGGTCCGCCGAAGATAAAGTCGTCATAGGCACCGCCGAAGAGCATGTCGTTGCCGGGTCCGCCATAAATGTGCAAGCTGGTGAGGGAGCCGCCGCCTTGCTCGCGGGCACCGGGTTTGACGCCCCATTCGTCGGTTTGGTTCAGGAAGGTGAAGCCGGGGTCGCCGCGGAAAACGTCGTCGCCGCGTTGCAGGTCGATGACCATCTTTTGGACGTCGAAGGCTTGGAAGAAATAGTAGTGCTGGACGTAGATGGGCCGTCCGGGATCGGGTTTCTGTCCTTCGTCATCGAAGCCGATGAAACCCGCGCCTTCGATTTCGAGGGATTGCCCCACGGAGAGGGAGGAATTCAGCAACACGAAACGTCCGTCCCGCACTCCAATGCCGAGCAGGTCGGAAATATCCACGGTGTCGCCTTCTTCGGTTTCCGCGGTGCGGAGGGCGCGGCGAATGTCATCGGCCAAATCGGTGGCGGAATTGTTGAAGGACGCGATGTAATTGTCTTCCGTGAAGCCCAAGACGCTCAAGCCACCGGGGACCACGGCATCCAAGGTGACCGTGTTTGCGGATTCAATGCTCAACACTTGGAAGGTGAGCGTGGAGGTGGCCTCCTCGAGAACAAAGCCCAAGCGACCGTTGAAGAGGGTATTGCGAATGGCTTCGTTCAGGATTTTAGCCACATTCTCGGCATTATGTCCACCTTCGTCGAAATCCACGTCCAGGCGTGCCTGCTCGCCGGCGCCCAGACCGATCACAAAGGAGATCAAGCCTTCGATGTCATCCAAGGACAGTTCTTCCTCGGCGACGATACGCCCATCGGTTTCGGAAGCTTCCACGGTAATGGTGTAGGCCACGCCATCCAAAAGGATGGTGAACGTTTGGTTTTCGTCAAGACGCCCGGCAAGGGGAGATCCGGCTTCGGCGGTGATGACGGAACCGGGGATCTCGGTCATCATGAATTCCTGGTTTTCGGTGTCCCAGACCTTGGCGGTGAATTCCCAGCGTTTCAGCAAGGGATTAAAGCGAATGGCGGCATAGTCGGGCACTTCGCGCCCGAGGTGATCCAGATCGCCGCCGAGGAAGAGAATGCGGTTTTCGCCGCCGCCGCCCATGATGATGTCGTTGAAGGTGGGGATGAACGTTTCTTCCGAACCAATGAGCGTGGGCAGGGCGTCGGGCATGATTTGGAAGGTGTCGTTGCCGGTACCACCGAAGAGCAGGTCGGGGGCGCCGCGGTCGTAGCCGCCGGAAATGACGTTGTTCCCCGCGACCCCAAAGATCCAGTCTTCGCCGGCCCCGCCCTGGAGGCGGTCGTTGCCGGGTCCGCCAATGATCACGTCACGACGCACTTGGTTGGGACGGGTGGCCATGTCGAGCACGATTTGGTCTGCGCTCTCGTCCAACTTAAAGTGGAGATCGTAGATGGTGGGCACGAGATTGGGGGAGTCGACGCGCAACAAATACGGCACCCCGGCTTCCAAGCCTTTCAGGCTGATTACACTCTCATCACTTCCCGACAGGTCGCGTTGGACAAAACCGGTTTCGCCAATGGATGTGATCAATTCATACCGTCCGGTGTCTCCCCCCACGCCGGAAACGCGGAGAATGTAATCGGCGGCGACCAATCCTTCGAGTTTGAAGGTGACGAAACGATTGAGGTCGGTCACGCCTCGGAAACGGTATTCGTCGTTCGTCTGAATTTCCTTGCCTTCGGAATCCACGATGCGTTTGCCGTCCACGTCCAACAGTTCGAAGAGGAAGGTCGCGTGTTCGTTGTCTTCCAATTGTTCGGCAAGAATGCTGATGCGATCATCGGCGGTGCCGTCTTCTTCAAGGGTGAATCGGAAATAGTCCACGTCATCGGAGTCATGGATGGTCAGCCCGAAGACTTTGGCATAATTTTCAATGAGGGCGAGATAGAAGGCGTCTTCCAAGGAGTCGTTGCCGCCTTCAAGGTCGGGGAGATCCTTGTTGATGCCCACTTCGCTGTCTTCGGGATCAAAGGGCTCCATGCCGCCGGCCCGGAAGATCGCCAAGCCCAATCCATCGCGAGGCGAGGCGCTGGTCAGGCGAATTTCGCCATTACTGGGTTGCGCGAGGGTAAAGCTGTACCAATCCACGTCGTCGGCGTTGTCAATGGTGAGCCCGGTGATGATCAGGTTGGAGGAAACCAGGAGGCTGGAAAGGGCCACTTGGTTGTCCATGAGGTGCAACTTCGTGCGGGCGGGGTCGTTTTCGTTGACTTTTGCCATAATCGAGGCCCGGGCACCGCCCTGCAAGGTCACGAGGCGCAAACGTCCGTCCAGCACTTCCGCGCGGACAAAGCCGGAGATTTCGGCGGCTTCCAAGGCGGCCTGCGCGTTGAGGGCCAGATCTTCCGGAGAGGTGTTTGAGCGGGTGTCGTCCGCCAGGATGCGTACGGTGCGGAAGGGTTGGCCGTTCACGCTGATCTGGAATTCGGCATCGTCGGTCAGGCGTCCGTTTTCAGGCAGCAGGCCTTCAACGAATTCGCCGGTGGTGTCCTCGCTGAAGCCCAAGGTGTTGGCGATGGTATTGCCAAACAAGGTGAGGTTTTGAATGGCTTTGGGATTCACCGGATTGAGGTGGACGAAATTGCCCACCAAGCTGAAGACGAGGAGTCCATCCAACGCGAAGGCATCCCCATTGGCCAACATGGCTTCTTCCAAGCCGCGGTTCAGGTCTTCGATGAGGTCGTTTCGGCTCAAATTGTCAAAGGTATCCCGAACGGGCACGAGATAGTTCGTGCCGTTCACTTGCAGGTTGAGGGTTCCGTTGCCGGTGACGGCGGTATTCAGGGTGCTGTCACCGCGGATGGATGCGGGCGTGTCTTGGCTGCCGAGCACGGCCTGTCCGATCATGGCCCCGTTTACGTAGCCCAATTCGGCCAAAGCGGTCTGCGAGCCTTCGACGGCGTAAATTTCCAAGGCTTCGACATCACTGCCGGCGGTCGGGCCGATGGCGATGCGGTCCCCGAGGTAAATCGCAACCAGGCGCGAGGCGAGACCCGCGCCGGACAGCGCGGAATTCAGGTCGTTCAACAGATCGCCCACTTCGGCGTTGTTGCCCGTGCCCGAGAGGGTCAACCGAACGGGCGCCGAACCATTGATCCGCAATTCGACTTCGGGATTGCCTCCGGATTCCGCCGGGGTGAGGCGGAAGTTCTCGGCGCTGACTTCGTTCGCGGCAAGCAACCAAGCCCGACCCAGGGAGTAGGCGGTTTCGGGGGTGTCGTTGCGTCCACCCTGCTCGGTCTTGTCGGGGAGGATGGCGTTGCCGGACATGGTGTTGACGACGTTGTCCCCACTGCCGACATCAGTCCAAACCGAAACTTGTACGGTGGGTCCGATGTTGATGATGTCGTTGCCGCCCAAGGCGTCGATGATGATGGCGAGGAAGTCGTCTTCGGCGGGCAAGGTGCCGGCGGGGAGGTCGCCATAGAGCGGATCGCCATTGGCATCCTTGGCGCCAAAGCTCAATTTCACTTGGGCGTCGAAGGTGAAGTTTCCGTTGTTGTTGGTCAGACGGGTAATGATGTGGCGACCGCCAAGGAGGCCGGGCTCGGTGACGTAATCCACGGAGATGACGTCATCGGCGTTGGTGCCGCGATAATACCAAACTTTGTCGGTTTCCTGGGCATATTGCTTCCATTCGTCCCCGGCGAGTCCACCATCCATCGTGTCCATGGAGGTGCCGTCGGCGCGCCAAAGGGTGTTGTTGCCGCCTTGACCGTAGAGGAAATCCAAGCCGGTGCCACCATAAAGGTGGTCGTCAAATTGATTGCCGAGAATACGGTTCAAGCCGGTATCTTCGATTTCGTAAATGCCGCCGCCGTCATTGTCGCGCAATTCGCCGGTTTCGGCATCGACGTAAATGCCGAATTGGGAAACGAATTGAATGACATTGGTTTGGGCGGTGACCGTCAGACGGTCCCCGCTGCTGCCAAAGTGAATGTACTGTTCGAGGCGAACCAGATGGCCGTCGTCCTCCACCCGTGCCAGGGCGGCATTAAGCAGGTCCACCAATTCGGACAACGTGGTTTCCTCGTGGGTATCTTCGGCCCTGACAATCAATTCGTAGGCACGTCCGGCATTGAGGCGGATGGTGAATTGGGCGTCGCCGCTGAGTTCCCCGAAGACTTTGCCCAGGTCTTCGTCCTCGGTGATGTCCAGATCTGCGGTGGCCAGTTCGCCTCGACCCGTCATATTGGGCACGAAGTTGAGTTCCTGGTTGGCGGGATCGCCCGCGCCCACGTCGATTTGCAGCAAGGTGCCGGCGGTTTGCAGCACAATGCGGTTGCCCTCGCGCACCGCTTCCACCACCAAAGCGAGGTTGGCGTGGGTTCCGTCGTGGAAGGTGGCGTCGGCAATGGCCTCATTGATGTCGTCAACCAGCATATCGAGGGTGAGGTTGGCACGGGAACGCGTGAAGGGCACCAAGATATCCACGGGACGGCCTTCGGACCCTACGACCAAGGTGAAATGCATGTCCCCGGCGAGATTTCCGGTCAACGGGGCGTCCGCCTCTCCGATGATGCGCAGGATGTCGCTGCGGTCCACCACTTGGAGTTGGTCGATTTTACTGCGGAGGAGCAAGTCGAACGTTCCGTTGTCTTCATCAAGTAACGCGGAGAATTCCAAGAAGGAACCCAGGCGCAGCAGGTTGCCTTCGGGGGTGATGACTTCGTTCAGGGCACGGTTCAAAATATTGACCAAATCAAAGATATTGGCATCGGACTCCAGCACTTCAAACGCATCGCGGAAGAAGCTGACGGTGATGGGCGAGCCCCCTGCAATTGAAACCTGGAATTTGATTTCATCGGGCAAGCTGTCAATGACATCGAGATCGGGGATGCCAAGATTGATGGAGGGGCGACCGGTCACTTCGGTGGTGGAGGGAAGGCCGAACAGGTCTCTGACGCCAGCGTGCTCGGCGGCGATGCCCACCTCGGTGCCGCGGGTGGTAAAGGTGAGACGGTCCCCTTCCCTGCCGACAGTCATGACAAGGGAGAGATCGACGATGCGACCGTCCACAAGACGTCCCATGCGCAAGGCGTCCTGAATATTGACGATCAGATCGGAGATGCTTTCATTTTCCAAAGTATTTTCGGCGCGCACCAACACTTCGATGGGATTGTTCTCCGAACCGATGAAGAACGCGAAACGCGCGTCGTTTTGCAGACGTCCGGTGGGCGGCAAATCGTCGGTGCCAACCAAACGCAGGGTATCGGCGCCTTCGCTGAAGTTGGTCACGAAGAGGGGATCTTGAACGGGCAGATGCAATTCGGGCTGGGCGGGGAGGACGACCCGGGTTTCCCCATCCACGAAATGCAATTGGGCGATGGAGGGGTCGTTGGGACCGCCGCGGTTGGGATCATCCGACCAGGCAAAGAGGAAGTTGGGGCCTTTGCCGCCGATGATATCGTCGTTGCCCTGGCCGCCATAGATGATGTTGACATCGTCGGGCGATCCTTCGGCGGGTCCGTCGCCCCAGAGTTGGTCGTCACCGCCGAAGCCGTAAATGATATCAGAGCCGAAGCCGCCGAAGATTTGGTCGCGTCCATTGGAACCGAAGATGATGTCGTCGCCGGGCCCGCCGTCAATGACCGAGACAAAGTCGCGACTGCGTTCGATGAGTTGGGACACGTCGAGGGCATTGCGTCCTTGGGCAAAGCCAAGGATGTCGTCGCCGCCCAAGCCGCTGATGCGGATTTGTTCGACCAAGGGCATCCCCTCGTCATCCCGCCAAGTGGAAAGGATGGTGCGACGGGCCGGGGCGCCGTCCGGTGCTTCGGGATGCTTGAAGAATCGTATGGGCAGATTGTCCTCGTCCATCCAGTTGTTGAGAATATCCATGGGATCGACGAGGCGCATGTCCACGCCTTCCTTGGGCAGCCAGATGGAGAGATCCACCACCATTTGGCCGACGCCGAGTTGATTTTCCTCGAAGCCAAGTTCATTCAATCCATTGACACCGGTGAGGCCGCCGGTGAAGTCACTGAGGCTCAAGGTGGCGTATTCCCCGAAGTCCCGGGTGACGAAGGCAATGGTTTGCCCGCGTTCCACGACTTCAATCATACCCGCCAAATTGCTTTGATTGATGGCTTCCTGCATTTCCGCGACCAAGATGGAGAGGGGACCATTCGCCTGGACGGAAATCTTGTCCGTGAAGACGGGCGCGTTTTCATTGTACTGCAAGGTGAGCCGGAAATCCTGCTTGAAGGCGTAATTGTCCACGGTCACGGCGCTGGGATTGCTGCTCAGTAGGGCGGTTTCCCCGGAAATGATGATGAAATCATTGAAATCCGTGCCTTCCACGAGCAGAATGTCGGTGGCATTGTCGTCCAGGACATCGTTTTCGAACTGGTTGCCGAAGAAGCCGTCGATGACATTGCCATACACTTGGTAGTACCAGCGGGTATCGAGCACGAGGATGTCCACGCCGGTTCCGCCGTAGAGGGTATCGAGACCGTCGCCGCCTTCGAGCCAGTCGCTGCCGCCGCCGCCCCAGAGGACGTCGTTGCCTCCGCCGCCGTGAAGCACATCGTCGCCGGGACCGCCCACCAACAGATTGGGGCCACCCACCTCGAATGGGCCTTCTCCGGGACCACGCTCATTAAAGGCGTAGTTCGGTCCAATCAGGCTGGAGCCGCCGAGGAAGTTGTTCCCGCCCACGCCGAAGAGGCGATCTTGGCGGATGTTGCCGTAAATTTGGTCGTTGCCGGTGCCGCCGCGCAAATCGGTGCCGAAGTAATTCCACTGATCTTCGTTGTCCGTGGGGGCCCAGCCATAGATCTCGTTTTGACCGGCCACGCCATGAACCCGTTGACCCAATTGCGAGCTGGGTCCGTCGCCATGATCGGAGAATTCCACGTGTGTGGGGCCACGATAATAGGCGTAGGCATGGAAGGGTGCGTTCGGCTGGTTGATCAAGGCTTCCTGCACGTCGGCGGCGTTACTGATGCCGAGTTCAATCCAAATGTTCAAGTAGGGCTGGTCCGCGTGTGCATCGAAATCGATGGTGACGCCACTGCCGTCGGAGCCTCGATCAATGAAACGGATCTCCCAACCGTCAAATGCGGACAGCGCTTCGATGGAGCGGAGTTCGATGTCGTTGTTGCCGCCCACGAAGTTGAAGACACTGTGGAAGAAGCCGTTGCCGGGATTCACTTCTTTGCGTGTGGATTTTTGGGAAATGGCGTTGTAGGTGATGCCGTCGATTAGGATGGTTTCCACGGTGTGTCCACCGAAGGTCAACACATCACTGGCGCCCCCGTCGGGGAAGATGCGGTCGTCTCCGCGTCCACCGTAAATCTGGTCGCGTCCGGTGTAGAATCCGCGGTAGATGAAGTATTCGAAGGGTTGGGCGGGGGTTCCGGGCTGTCCAACGCGCATGGAGGGATCGATGGCATCAAAGCTGTTGAGGAAGGGGAAGTCGCCGCGGATGACGCTGCCGTTGTCGCCACTGCGGATCACGTCGTCCCCGCCGCCGCCGGTGACGATGTTGCTGCCGGCGCCGCTGTTGATGTAGTCGTTGCCGGGGCCGCCGTCGATGTCGTCATTTCCGCCGCCGCCGAAGATGATGTCGTCCCCGTACCCCCCGCGGAGGACGTTGTTGCCATCGCCGACAAATCCTTCCAAGTGTTGTCCGTTCACGGCGATGGGCGTGATCAGAGGCGGATTGTATCCGGTGGGGTTTTCGGCTTCAAGGGTCTGCCAATTCGGGGGCAATTCGAATTTTTCTTCCACGGATTCGCCGTCAAGCACGCGCAGGTTTCTCCAAGGAATTTGCGGGTCGCCGCCCCAAAGGATGTCATTGCCGCCATCCCCCCAGATGTGGTCGTTTCCGGTGCCGCCGATGAGCAGGTCATCTCCGGGACCGCCCATGAGGATGTCGTTGCCGGGTCCGCCGAAGATGAGGTCGTTGCCGCCGGAACCGGTATGGGTGGAGCGAATCATTTCCACCATGTATTCGCCGTTGACGGGGCGGATGCGCCCATTGTCTCCGATGATGATGTCGTCACCGGGACCGCCATCGAGCACGTCGTTTCCGTAGCCACCGAAGATGATGTTGTTTCCGGAGTTGCCCACGCCCCAGTTGATCACGTTATCACCGCCCAAATTGGGATAATCCACCACGCCTTCGGCTTCGGGCATGCCCGCGACCAGGGCATCCTTGAAGAGGCCGCTGAGTCCGGCATATCCGACGAAGGCGCGGGTTTCGAGTTCGTTGTTGTGTTCGCGGGTGGTCAACAACAACAAGCTTCCGGTCAGAGTACGTTCCAAATAACCGTTGTCGCCAAAGATGATGTCGTCGAATGTGGCCAATGAATCGGCGGGGCTGCTGTAAATGATATCGCCATGGGCGGCGAACCCGCCGTCGCGGGTGACATAGCCGTTCTCATCGGTGGTGCGCACCATGCCTTCGAAGAAGTGGCGCCCCTGGGATTGGCCTTGGCCGCCGGAACCACCGATGATAATGTCATTGCCTTCGCCGCCAAAGATCGTGTCCAAGCCGCCATAGGTGGGATAGAGCGAGAAGATGTCGTTGTCGCGGGCGCTTTCCCGGTAGAAAATCACGGCACCATGGCTGCCGAAGATGATATCGTCGCCGGCGCCGCCGTCAATCCAGTCATCCCCCACCCCGCCGATGATCACATCGTTGCCGATGTTGCCATGGATGGTGTTGTTGCCGCCCGCATGGGGGTGCACGGAGTGAACCATGGAAAGTTTGTTGAAGCGATTGCGCTCGAAGAAGGCCATGTCGCCGGCAATCACACTGTTGCCGGGGCCAACGGAAATCCAGTCGTCGCCGGGACCACCGGAGATGATGTTGTCCCCGGTGCCGCCTTCGATGCGGTCATTGCCACCGTGGTCGGGGTCGGTGGAAATGGCGTTGGCCATCAGGATGCGTTCGTTGGGCACCCTGATGTCCTGGGAGACGTTGCGATAGACGGTGAAGTCGATCAGGCCCCAGTCGCCGAAGATCAGGTCGCGGCCATCGTCCATGGTGCCGCCGCGAATCCAGTCGTCGCCATTGCCGCCCATGATGATGTCGCTGCCCATGTTGCCAAAGAGGTCGATGAGATCGTTGCCACCGTATTCCGGGTCCCTGGAACGAATGCGCAGCACGTTGTCATTGGCGTCCCGCTCGATATAGCCGCCGTCTCCCAGCAGGATGTCATTGCCGCGTCCACCGCTGATGATGTCGCCGCCGCGGTGCAGGAGGGCTTGACCCGTCGTATTGGAGGTGGGCGCGGCGGGCAGGTCCATGCCCACCCAATTCGGGACCGTCAGAATCAGGTTGTCGCCATTCACATGGCTGACGCGGAAGAGCCCCTCTTTGGCGGAACCGCTTTGGAAGCTGACGTAAACGACCATGCCCACGGCCATGCCGTGTCCGGGCGCGGTCAAGGTCAGTACGCCGTTTTCGACTTTGTAGGTGCCGTTGAGGTTGGCGATGCTCATGTCGCCATTGCCGCCGGTGCCGCCGATGATAATGTCGTTTCCAGGTCCACCGATGAGCACGTCGCGTCCGCCCCACTGCGGGTGCGTGGTCCAAATGTCGTTGGCTTGCTCGGAACCGTCTCCGCGCACCACGACGGCGTTGTCACCGATAATCAGATTGGGCAGGGATTCCCAACCGCCGTGTATGATGTCGTCCCCAGTCCCGCCGATGAGAATGTTGCTGCCGCGGCTGGCGGTGGGCTGGAAGCCTTCGGCGACGTTGATGCGGTCGTTACTGCCCCATTCGGGATCGATGGTTTCGATGCGCAACACCTTGAGGTCGGAATTGCGGGTGATTCGCGCGTTGGCGCCGACGATGATGTCATCGCCCCGGTCGCCGTTGAGGACGTTGCCGCGGTTGTGGACGTTGTCCGTCCGGAAATCGTGCATGGCGCCCCCGACGATGATGTCGTCGCCATTGCCGCCGTGAATAACGTCTTCGCCCCCGAATTCGGGATCAGTTGACCAGAGGTCCCAGGCTTGGGGCGAGCCATCCGCGAAGACGGCCACGCCATTGTCCCCGAAGAGCACGTCATTGCCGGCGCCGCCGTAAATCACATCGTCCCCGGTGCCGCCAAATACGTAGTTGAGACCGTTGGACCCGGCGTAAATGGTGTCGTTGCCGCCATGCACGTCGTTTTCTTCGGTGATCATGCGCAGCAATTGATAGCTGGAATTGCGCAGGAAACGTCCATTGTCTCCAATGATATAGTCGTTGCCGGAGCCGCCGTGCAGGGTGTCATTGCCGCCGCCGCCGAGAATCAAGTCGGTGCCGTTGCCGCTGCGAATGGTGTCGTGACCGTAGGCGCCGTGGTAGTGGGTGAAGACGTTGTAATTGGCGTTCTCGCCATCCCATTTAAAGCCGCGGCCCACCACCCCGTGATCCCCGAAGAGAATGTCATCGCCGTTTCCGGTGGTGATGTCGTCGTTGCCTTCGCCGCCGAAGATCACGTTGTCGCCGGAAGTTGCGGTGATGACGTTGCCGGTGCCGTGGTCGGTGGCCCGAACAAAACCATCGCCCGACCACACTTCGCCGGAAACCATGCCGGTGATCTCGCCATTGTCGAACATGACCCGTCCCTGATCGCCGAAGACGACGTCATGGCCGGCGCCAATGTTGATGGTGTCGGACCCGTGTCCTCCAATGGCGATGTCGTCCCCGGAACCGCCGGTGATGGTGTCGTTGCCGCCGTGTTCAGGAGCGATGCCTGCGAGCATGGTCAAATTACCGGGATCGGCAAAGCTTGTGGCCGTGGTTTCAAAGCGGACATTGTCCCCGACAAAGACATTGCGACCGGACGGGCTGGAAAGGATGTCGTTACCAAAGCCGCCGACGAGAATGTCGTCCCCGGAACCGGAGGTCAGGGTGTTGGTGCCGCCGCGCCCGGTATCGATGGATTGATACACGCCGATCCGAACGTCGGCGCTGTCACCGAAGAGAATGTTGTCGCCTTCGCCGCCATCAATGGTGTCGTTGCCAAGCCCCCCGATAATGATGGCATTGCCACTGCCGCCGTGGGCGGTGTCATTGCCGGCATGAACGTCGTTGACCAAGCTGGTGGCCCGAATCGCTTCATGCGCGTCATTGCGCTGGACTTCGCCATTATCCAGCATCAGAAGGTTTTGTCCGCCGCCAGCGGTCACATGGTCATCTCCGGAACCGGCAATGACGATGTTGTTGCCTTCGCCGGTGCTGATGGTGTCGTTTCCACCGTGGGCGGTATCGGTGGAACCAAGGCTGTTCCCGTAGCTGCCGCCAAAGTTGATGAAGCCGTTGTCGCCGATGATGACGTCATTGTCGGGCCCACCGGTAATGGTGTCGTTGCCCACACCGCCAATCACGGCGTTGTCATTGGAACCCACGTCGATGGTGTTGTGGCCGCCGAGGGAAGGATCGATGGATTCGAGGCGTTCGACGACGGAGGTCGAGGCGCGCCGCACCCTGCCGGAGTTGCCGACAATAAAGTCGCGGCCTTCGCCACCGGTGATGGTGTCGTTGCCAAAGCCGCCGAAGACCACGTCCACGCCGGAACCGGTTTGAATGGTGTCGTTGCCGCCGGTGCTCGGGTCGGTGGTCCAGGCGTCCCAAGCTTCTGAGCTGCCGTCGCCCAGCACCGCGACCCCGTGGTCACCGAAGATCACGTTGTTGCCTTCTTCGACGGTGATATTGTCGTCCCCCGGTCCGCCGAAGATAATGTTGTCGCCGCCACCCCCGGAAATGGTGTCGTTGCCGCCATTGGCCGTATCCACGGTGGCGGCGCGCCTGACCGCGCCGTCCACCAACACCGCCGAACCGTGGTCGCCGAAGATGACATCGTTGCCGGTACCGCCGGTGATGGTGTCGTTGCCGAATCCGCCGACGATCAGGTTGACCCCGGCGATGCCTTTGATGATGTCATTGCCTCCGAAGGTGTGGTGGGTGGTTTGGAAGCTGTTCAGACGACCCGCGGCGTGGCTGAGATTCAGGGTGGCGTTGTCGCCGAAAATGTAGTCATTGCCATGGCCACCGGTGAGTTCGTCATCGCCACCGCCGCCGATGATGAAGTTGTTCCCGGCATCCTCGGGGTCATTTTCCACGGTGATGGTGTCATTGCCACTGACGTTGGCGAGGCTCACGACTTGGCTGGCAAGATTGTTGGAGGTCAAGTGGATTTGGGCGTTGTCGCCAATCAACACGTTGTTGCCGGATTCCCCGGTGAGAAGATCGTTGCCCGCGCCACCCACGAGGATGTTGTGACCGCCGCCGGAGGAGATTTCATCGTCCCCGCCGATGGTGGAATCCACATACAGAATGCCTCCACTGATGCGGCCCAAGTCGCCCACGAGGATGTCATTGCCGGGTCCACCGATGATTTCGTCGTCTCCGGCGCCACCAAAGACGATGTTGTTGCCACCCAAGGATACGTCAATGGTGTTGTTGCCGCCGGGGGCGTTGAGGGTGGCCACGGTGCCGACCTGGCCTTTGTCGCCATAGATCACGTCATTGCCTTTGCCGCCGTAAATGGTGTTGCTTCCCCCGCCACCCATGATCCAGTTGTCACCGTCGGTGCCGTAAATGGTATCGTCGTCCACGCCACCATAAATGATATCATTCCCGATGCCGCCGCGGATGATATTGTTTCCTGCGTTGCCGTAAATGGTGTTGTTGCCTTCTTTCCCCCAGATTTTGTCATTTCCGGAGCCGCCATGTATGATGTCGTTTCCGGTACCGCCGCGCAACTCATTGTTGCCCGCGGTGCCATATATAATGTTGTTGCCTGCGGTGCCCCAAATCTTGTCGTTGCCCTCGCCGCCGTGAATCTCGTCGTTACCTTTACCGCCGTGGATCACGTTGTCTCCACCGTCCGCGTAAATGACGTTGGTGCCGGAACTGGTTTGGGCGAGCACTTCGTCGTCGCCCTCGCCCACGGAGACGATGTTGGTGCCGCCGAAGATATGGATCAGATCGTTGCCGCCTCCAGTATAGATTTCGTTCTCGCCCCCGTGGAGGGTCACGGTGACATTTTCATCCCCGCCATACACCAAACGGTTCGTTCCACCGTCAAAAGAAGCGTTCACCGAGGCGGTCACCTCTTCGTCGATGTACAGGAAGTCATTGCCATCGCCCATATGGGCTACGATGTTGGTGATCCCGGTGAAGGACTGCTCAAAACCCCAGGCACGGACAATGGTTTTGCCATTCTCTTCGTAAATCCCGTATTCTTCGTTCACGAGATTCTTGAATTCTCCGCCGCGCAAGTGGGCGCGTTCGCCCACGTTCAAGTAAAGGGTGCTGCCCGATTTGGTGGCCAGTGTCGGCGGGGGTCCCCAGTTCCAAGAAATACTACCGCGCATGCTGATGGGACCCACTTTGATGGTGAGACGAGCTTCCGCTTTGACGGCGGTAATGGTGATGCCGGCGCTAATGCTGGCCAGATTCACCCGGAAGCGAATGATTCCAATCTTAATGGAAATCCGAACCCCACCCCAAAGCTCGGCGGAAAATCCATTGTGGCTGAAGTTCACGGAAACACCGCCATAGACCTGGAAGGGACCCAGTGGGATGGTGAACTCGGCGGTGCCGGTGACGCTGAAGGTGCCGTCGGATCGGAACCACCCGTTCACGCCGACGGAGAAGACATTGAAGATATTCAGGGAAAGTTGGTCGATGCGGAACTCGAAGATGCCGTTCTCAAAGCGAAGCGTCATGTCGCCCACGCCTTTGAACAAGAGGAGCGCCACTTCGGCCCGCACACGGACCAAGAAACTGTTGGCGGCCACGGTACGGTCCAAAAGCGTGCGGGCTTGGTTGCTGGTGTTGATGTTCAGCGTAAAGGTTCCCTCGACATTCAACGGCCCCAGCCCCATGCTGGCATTGATGTCAATGAGCAGCACCAGATGGCCGGAGTTGGTGATGATGGCGCCACCGACAACATTCAAACGCCCGAAGGGACCGAAACTGGCACTGGCCTCGATTTCCAACTGCATGCCCTCATCGTCCACCCGAAGTTCAACGCGACCATCGATATTAATGAACCCGGCCACGGAGATTTGACCCGCCACGAGCAGGTAGAAGGAATTGGCAGTCAAGGTTTCCGTGGTGAAGTTACCCGTTGGAACCCCCGTATCGGGATCAATTTCCATGACCTTGACTTCTTGCCCCTCATCGGTCGTATTGAGTTGCAAGGTGACGATTCCGCCAATGGTGAACCCAACTCCATCGATAATCGGGGCATTGCCGCTTCCGATTTGCAGGCTGCCATACATTCCGTCATCGGTAATGCCCAGTGTGCCCACGGCTCCCAAGGGATTGATCAAGGGCATGATGAGAATGGCGGCCACATCGAGTTTGAATTCATCCGGGGTAATCACCAAACCGAGCATCCCTTCCAAACGCAAGGCGCCGTCAAACAGATCCAAATGCCCTTCAATCGCCAGTTGGAAGATGGTGTTGCCGGGCACGGAGATGTTGCCACGCACATACTCCTCGCTACCGGTATTGATTTGCACCAAAGCGCTGCCGGCAATTTCAATTGGCCCGATTTCAATTTCTACACTCACTTGAATCCCCATGGCCAAGACCACGCCATTGGGGGTGTTCAAAATGGAGAAGGCCCCTTCCACGTCCATCTCCGTAAAGCCAATGTCCATGCGCATGCGCATGTAGGCATCAAAGCCTGCGGGGCCAATGATCAGTTCCAATTCTCCCTCGAACTCAATCAAATCCACAACCGTCATCTTGCCTTCGATCATGATGCGAATCGTCCAGGCGTCCAATTCGGTGGTGATCATGTCAATGGACTGCCCATCTTCATCAAAAGCAAGCGATTGGATCGATTGCGTGGTGGAGGTCAGGTTGACTTCCAAGACGAATTTGCCGGAAATATCCAGGATGCCGGGCGCGCCGAAGCTTGCGGTCAGGAATAGATTCATGGCTCCAACCACGCCCTGCTGGTTGATGCGCAGGATGCCCAGCGCCCGCATCTCCCCGAGGAAGAAGTCGGCGCCCGCATCGATCATAATCTCGATTTCCGTCTCGCTGATCTTCAGATAGAACCGCCCCTGAAGGGTGAGCAGATCGGGTCCGAAAGGAATGCCCAGTTTGGCCAGACCCTGAACGTCAATGATGAAGTACATCTGGTCATCGTCAAAGGTCCCGTCCAAGTTGCGGGGGCCGCCGGGAATAATGATTTCATCCTCGCCCACCACATCCCGAATAAACGACGGCACGCTCACCACCACTTCCTCGCGGAAGGTGTTGAAATAGGACTCGATGGAGCCGGTGATGAAGATGCCGGGCAGATCCAACTTGGCCTGCAAGACCAGCATGCCCGCGAAACCGGGTAGCGGAACGCCTTCGATCTCGGTCGGTCGGACCACGAACAGGGCCCGGCCACGGGCGGTGAGCAGTTCATTTCCCTCCGGTCCAATGAAAATGCGGCCATCCACCAGGAATTCAAAGCTCTGGGTGTTGACCAACAGCGAGAAAGCGCCGGAGGCGTAGAACAGGGTGGTATCGCCGAACTCAAACTCCGCCCGGACATATCCGGCGATGAGCAGGGACTTGGGCATCAAAGTGAATTCTTGGGTTTCCCCGCGAATGACCAGGCGAATGTCTTCGGGCGCCTCGGGATTCTCGATGTCCGTGAAATCCATCATTTGCACGAAGAACTGCTGGGCGTTGTCCAGATCATCGATCCGCCAGAGACTGCCTTGCACGGTGGTCCAGACGTTCACGGTATTGCCCAGGGTGATGCCCGCGTCTTGCAACAGGGACAGGATCTGTGCGGGAACCTCGCCGTTGCCCAAGGCGGCGGCCACGGAACCGCTGTAGGACATCTCCGCCTGGCCACCGCCCAAGAGTTGCAAGATGTCCCCGGGAATGCCTTCCAAGGTCAGGGTCTCGATTTTCTCCGTGCGGGTGGTGTTGATCTGGATGGTGCCGGCCATCTTGAAATCAATGCCGATGTTTTGCAGGAAGTCGAAGTTGGATTCCAACTTCATGACCCCCCAAACTTGCGGCAGGTTCAAATCGTGCGTAAAGGAATTCGAGGGCACCGGCAGACCCAAGTCCGACAACAGTTCCCCGAGCGTCACCGAATCGGCCCCGCCGGCGGAGGCGTTCACATACAGGACGCCCGCGACCGAACCCAAGTTTCCGAGGGCAATGAGTTTGACGGTGCCGCCAAATTCGAGTTTGAACCGCACCCCGGTTCCGGCCCCCTCGGGATCGTCGATTTCCGTGGCTTCGAATGTCACGAACCCGCGCACGTCGATGATGGGCTCGTCGGTGAACCCGCCCGCATCCAGCAAATACCCGCCGGACAATTCGATGAAGAAGGTCGGCGCGGGTTTGCGCACGAAGAAACTGGCTTCAAAGGCGGCGGATTCGTTGCCGTTGATGTCGGTCCAGGCGCCTTCATCCATGCCCAGGGTCACGGTCAGGGTGTCGGCGGTGGAACCGATGTCGATGTTGCCTTCAAAACGGAAACGGAACCGATTGCCTTCCACGTGTTCCACCGCCGTGATGGTCAGCCCACTGACCAGATCCCCGTTCAATCGCATTTCCAGCCAAAGATCGGAGGCCTGCACGGAATTCGGATCCACGGCCCCGGCGCCGTTGTTGCCCACGCCGTTGAGTTCCAACTCGAAGAAGCGTCCGGAACCTTCGTCAAACAATTCGCTGTCGGAATCGTTCAGGTCAAAGTCGTAGAAGTTTCCGTTTTCAGCCACGTTCACCAACGTGGCCTGCGGACGGGCCAGGGTAAAGCTGACGCTGGTTTCGCGGTTGGTGACCCCGGCGGCATCCAGGAAAGTCCCTTCCAGGAAGGTAACGGTGACTTCGCCGGGGACCAAATCGCCACTGAAGCTGTAGCGGAAAACATTGCTGCCCGCCAGTGCCCCGGGTTGGGTCGGGGTGCCGTTCACAATCAGGGAGCTGCCGTCCGAAAGGGTAATGGAAATCTCGGGATCGGCGTCCAAAATGGAATCATGGTCCATGGCCGTGCCCGTGGAAGCCGAGAAGGAAATGTCAATGTATCCCGCTTCTTCGAATTCCGTCAACCCCACGTTGGAACCGGGGACGATGTCCTCAAGTCTGGCGGTACTGCCGTCCACCATGAAACTCAGGTTGTGCTCGGTGTTGCCGACGTTTTTGGAATCCGAGAAAGTGTTTGCGGCAATGGAGACCAAGACTTCACCGGGGACAAAGTCGCCTTCGACGAAATATCGGAAGGTGCCATTGGCGCGTTTTTCGAATTCACCGGTAAGGGCGGCGGCGGCGGCTCCGGCGCCACCCAAGGTGATGGTGGGCGCGGTTTCGAAGAGAATCTCGGCTCCGCTGGTGCCCGAGGGCAGGAAGGCAATGTCAAAGTAGCCGCGTTCGTTGAGATCGGACACCCGGATGGACGCGCCGCTGGCGGGGCTGGCCAAATTGGCGCGGGCACCGCGGATCACCACGGTTTCCTCGGAGGCCGCCGAAGCTTCCGCGGCACCACCGTCTTGCACGATCTGCGACCAGCTGCCTTCTGCGAACGTCACCGTCAATTCTCCCGGTTCCCAAGCGAACGAACCGTCGGTAATCAAATAACGGAAGCGGTTGACGCCCCGATTTCTCAGTTTGACCAACAATTCGTCTTGGGTGTCGGCGGTGACCACGAATTCCTGCATCATGCCGCTTTCATCCATGAACATTTCGATGGGCAAGGGGGAGCCGTTCAGGGAAATGTTGACCACACTGCCGTCGATGGTGCGCAATTCGGCCTCGAATTCATTGCCGGAATCGAGGATCGATCCATAATCAATCAAACGCCCGGACCCGGCGGTGTAGAACACGTCGATGTACAGACTGCCGTCGTGGTTATTTGCATTCAACGTGCCCACGTCATTCAAATCGCCGGGTTTGGGCAGCAAGAGTGCCGCGATGGGATCGGTGAAGAGGTCAATGTCGTTGTCTTCGAACACGGGCAGCGGCACCGCGTTGCCGCTTTCATCGCGGAAGCCCATGGCCAAACGCCCGTGTACAGTGAAGAGGGTGAGTTGATCGGGCAGATCGGCGAGGAAGAGGACGGCGGCGGACCCCTCGGCGATGCGGGAAATGTCCGCGTACATGGTGGCGGAAGCACTGATGTTGCCACCCAGGAAATTGAGTTTGCCGCGCACCAAAAACTTGCCGTCGGTGCTGATGATCAACTGCACCTCGCCGTTGAACACGAACTGGGACGCGTACATGGTGTAAATCTGTGCGGAACCTTTGATCAACATCGGCTGGGTAAAGGCCGCCAGAAAACCGCCCAGATTCGGGTTGGCCTGCACCGCAACCCATTGGTTCAACACTTGCTGGCGCACGGAGTCCAACCAGGCCCCGGCATCCGAGCCGCCGACTTCTATCTGGAATTCGGGACTGCGCAGTTCGAAAGGATCGTCAATGCTGGGCAGCGACTTGAAGAATTCGACTTCTCCCACGAAATTGTTGATGGCCAGTCCGGTGTTGGGCTCCAACAGAATGCCGCCGGGAATGTTGATGCCAATGCCCACGCCCAGAGGTCCAAGCTCGCTCAAGGCGAAACGAATGCTGAAGCCGGCCATGCCCGCAAGCGTGAATCCGCCTTCCACGCCGAAGAACAGGATACGATCCACAACCGGGGTGTCATTATCTCCGGCTTCGATGATAAAGGCGTTGCCGGCGCCGTCTTCGCCAATGCGCAGAATGCCGCCGAGCAGACCTGCGGTGATCTGACCGCCAAAGAGGTTGCCATCGATGCTCACGGCAATGGCGTCGATGCCGATGATCGGGAATTTGCCTTCGAAGAGCAGCTTCGGATCGATGACCACTCCTTCAATCGCACCAGTGACGCTGACGGCCTCCATGCCGGCGATGCTGGTCACCCGGGCACTGAGCACAATGAGGAAGTCGCCTGGATCGTTTTCAAAGTCTTCGAAGATCAAACCGATGCGGGTGATCTGAATGGGAATGAAGGAGGGCCATTTGAAGGCGCTGCCGTCCCCGCCGAATTCGAGGAAGACCGCGAAATTTCTGCTCGGATCGGTGGGGCTGCCGGTGCGGAGTTTGCCGGAACCGGAAATCCAGAAATTCCGGGCTTCGCCGCCAATGGTCAACCCGCCGATGGATACGGTGGCGCCAATGGCGCCAAAGGAAATCAGCGCCTCATCATCGCCCGTGGCCCCCGTGTCCAGTCGCACATCCACCGCTCTCACGCTGAGGAAGTCGCCAAAGGAAATTTCAAAGGTGGACACGTCGAAGATGAATCCGTCCACCCGACCCTCGGTGAACGTCAATTCCAAGCGAATGGCTTCGGTATTGGGCGAGCCATCTGGATTGGTGCGGCCGGGGGTCGGCTTCAAGGTGGCTTCCACCGGACCGGCGGCCAACCTGGCGCCGCCGGAAGCGATAAAGATGGAGCCATTGAAGACGATGGGATTGTCGGAATCGAAGTTCACTTCGAAATTGGTCACCCCAATCCGGATGTCGTCCAAAGTCAACGGGCCGATTTCGATGCCGCCGCCACCACCGGTATGGTTGCCCGCGGTTTCACCCGATTGCGGAGCGCGTCCAAAGATGATTTGCGCCTGACCCAAGGTGAAGCCGTTTCCGCGCACCACCAATCCGGGAATTACTTCCCCGTTGACGGTAATGGGCTCGATAATGGCTTCGATCTTGAATTTCGGGAAGCTCACCGACACCCGGTCGATCCGTATGATTTCCTGGTCGGACTCCCCGTTGGGATCGTATTGAATGAGGATGTTGCGGGCGGTGACGTTGAAGACCTCGGGCACGTCGATTTCCAACCCGGCAGCGAAGATGCTGAATTTGCCCGTGGGCGCCAAGGAGAAGCCGCCCGTAAAGCCGATGGACAAATCAAAACGGATTTCCAAACCGTTCACTTCGGCGGTGATGCCGCTGCTTTCCTGTTGGCTGCCCCCGCCTCCGAAGGACAGTCCGGCCTTGTCCGCGCCCAAGGCGATGGTGATCAGCAATCCGCCATCCTGGAAACCAAAGTCGGCAATGGAAATGGAGGGGTTTTCAATCGAGAGCGGGCCGATGTTGATGGCATTTTCACCTTGGGCCTCGGAAGCTTTGTCAGAATCAATGGTGATCACTTGGCGCGAGGACAGGTTGCCCACGCCATCGGCGGTGAAACTGCCGGCGGTAAAGGTGATGATCAACTCACCGTCCTTGAACAAGGGATCTTCATTGGTTTCATCCCCGTCGATAAGCAGGTAGCGCCATGTGTCGTCGCTGACCTTGATCGGGGCGGAGGTCGACAACACCGCGTCTTGTATCGCGGACCCGGAAATGGTGAATTCATTTCCGTTGATCGTGGACGTGTCCAAAGTGGCCCCATTGCGGGCTCGGAACGTGACATCGATATAGCGCTTGCTGTTGAGCTGATTGGCGCTGATCACCGTACCGGGCTTGAGGGATGCCAAAACCGCAACCGGCGGGGCGCTGATGCTGCCATCTTCGTTCCGCTCCACGCCCGCAATCGTCGAATTGTCAGGGTTCAAACCCATGAAGGTAGCGATGCTGGCCACGCTGGCGATATCGCCGTGATCCTGCCAAGCGCCGGCCTGGAATTCGATTTCGTAAACACCCTCGCCGCTGAAGCTGCCCTCGAAGGCATAGCGCCAAACATCGCCATACACCAAGGTCGGGCTTTGGAAGTCCAACGAGGAGGTGATGTCGGTGCCGTTGAGGAAGACCTTGAATTCATTTCCGGTCAGGGTGTCGGCGTTGATGCCGTGGCCATTGACATCACTGAAGAGCACATCGATATGGCCCTGCTCGTTCAATTGAGCCAAGTCCACCACCGCGTCATTGTGCGGATTCATCAGGCTTGCGGTCAGAGGACGGGTCAACTCGGGCAGCAAGGCGCCCATATCCAAGGTCTGGTCGTAAATCGTGACCCCCGTCAACCGGAAATCATTCAAAGAGAATCCATTTACGGAGTCGATGGAGAAGAAGGCCCGGCCTTCCAAGCCGAAGGCGGTGGTGTCGCCATCGAAGATTTTCAAGGAGGCGCTGTCAATGCTCAGATCCACGCTGCCGCCGCCCTTGGGGGTGATGGTCACGGAACCGGAAATTTCGAAGATGTCGCCAAAGCCAAAGGTAAGGGATCCCGTGAAAATCGGGTGGCTGCTTCCGTCATCAAATGAGAGATTGCGCGTTGTGCCCGTGCCGGTGGGCACATCCACGTTCAACGCGGCCCCGGTACGGTTGAGGGACACGCCAAAGGTCAGCGTCAAGGTATCGTCCATGTCCAGTCCGTCGAGCCCCACGAAACTCGGGCTTCCTTCTCCGGCAAAGGCGTATTTTTCATCTTCGTCGGTGTACAGGATCATGGCGAAACCAATGTCCTTGACGATAAAGCCGATGGCATCCTCGTTGAGTTCGCCGTCCACCTGCGTGTAAGGTCCGTCACCCACGAACGCGTAGAGATCGGACCCTCCGACCATAAACGTGTTGCCGCTGCGGGTGAAGGCGAGGTTGCCCCCCACTTCAATGATGTCGGCGATGTTCAGGACGGCACCATCCGCGATGAATTGAATGAAGGCATTGCCATCCTCGGCGACTTCCGTGGAAGAAAAGTCGATGTTCACCGGTTCGTTGTTAAGCGTGAACGACTGGGAAACGGCGGTAGTCGCTTCATTGTAGCGCATGGTCATGGTGGACGAGAAGGTGAAGCCGGTGATGCCTTCCAGGGTCACGTCCCCGGTAATGAAGCCGCTCTTGGTGCCATTGTCGTTGTAGAACACGGCGGACCCGTTGGTGAGGCGCAGGCCGATGCCGCTGTCCCCGACATTGTCGCCAATGAAGACTTCAATGTTGTTCCCCACCACATTGCCGTCGGAACTGAAGCTGAAGTCTCCGGAAATGTCGAGGCCGGGGAAACTGATTTCCAAGTCGGTCAACACAATCCGGGTGTAGTTGCCCGCATCCATGAGCACGGTGCCGAAGGGCCCTTCGACGTCGATGGCTTCTCCAGTGTTGTTGATCTCCAATTTGACGTCCGCGCCCGCTTCGAAAAGTCCAAAACTGAATGCGGCTTCAAAGCCGAGGCTGCCGGCCATGCCATCGGGGGTAAGCACGAAGACGCCACTGGCATTTTGAATGTCGACCGCGTCCCCATCGGTTCCCTCGCCACTGAAGGCGTCAATGCTGACATTCTGGAACCCGGCCACCAGCACCGCGCCGTCCTCGGTCACGTAACGCTGAATGCCAATTTGGCCTTTGAGGGTCACCTCCAATACCGTCAGTTCCACCAAATCGGCGGTGGCGCGGATGTAGGGACCGGCGGGGGCGTTCAAGGTGAAGTTGTCGTCTCCAACCGTAAAGTTGCGGTTTACGGCGGTTTCCATGTTGTTGAACACGAGGTTGATGCCGGTGGCGTTCATGGAAACGCCTTCCACGCCATTGATGGCCAAATCGCCGGACAAGCGTGCGGCCACCCCGTCTTGGGTGAGCAACAATCCGCCGGTGCCGTTGCTAAAGGTCACCAAATCGTCCCCGCCAATGCCAATGCCGAGATTCAGGTTGCTGCCACCGAGCTTGATGATCTGATTGCCGCCGGATGTCAGTTCGCGTTCGAAACTGAAGTTTCCACCCACTTCCACGAAATCCAACAAGGACAAGCTGGCGCCCGTCAAATTCACCCGAATCAAATCCCCGGTCATGTCCACGTCCAAGTCATCGGAAATTTCCAAGGGATTTTGGCTCCAGTCGATGTGGTGACCGTCACTGGAACTGGGACGATTCACTTCGATGGAAATGTCGGTGGCGGAAAATTCAACCCCCGGCACCGCGTCAAAACTGAAGTCGTCCACATTGGCCTGGAAGGTGATCCACTTGCGCTCGGTGTCATCCCGGTCGCTGGCCATGACAAAGGCGAAATCAACGCCGGTCAGTCCCAAGCCAATCTCACTGGACTCGCCTTTGTTCACGCCCGCGAACACATTGACGTTTTCGCCGGCCGCCAAGAGCAGGTCCACGTTGGCGCTGCTGTTGTTGGAAAGGGCGACTTCCTTGGTGGATTTCTCAAAGGTAAAGCGACCGTCCAAGTGGAAGAAGTCGAACAGTTCAATGTTCACATCCGCGGCCAGGCGAATGATTTCCACGCCGTCGGCATCCAGATCCAAATCGGAATTGGGTCCAGTGGGCACGTTGAGGTTGTTGAGGGAATAATCCACGACGCTGTCGTCCGAGGCGGCCAGATTGATGAGCACGTCCATGTCGCTTGCGCCCAACTTCACCCCGGGGACCCCCACGAATTCGGCGGTTCCGCCTTGGGTCTGCAAGGTGACCCAACGACGGTCGGCATCGGTTTGATCCGTGGCGATCGCGAGGGCGAAGGTGATGTCCTCCACCGCGAAGCCCAGGGCGTCATCCGTGCCGCCGTTCAGGCCGACAAAGGCCTCGGCGTTGGTTCCGCCAAAGGTCAGCAAGTTGACGTCAATATCCTCGCCATCCACGGAAACGGTGTCACTGCGGCTGCTGAAGCCAAAGTCGCTTTCCACGCGGAAGAAGTCGGCCAATTCGATCACCACGCTGCCCGTGAAGCGAAGCAACTCACCCAATTCGCCATCCAGGGTCAAGGGAAGGTTACCGCTGGTACCGGTGGGAACGTTGTAGGCGTTTTCGGAGAAATCCACGACTTCGCCGTCATCGTCTTCCAAATTCAATTCGAGACGGAAATCCGTGACGGACAGGTTCAGGTCGGGAACGCCGACCACCGAGGCCGCGGCAACAGCGGCTTCCATGGCCACCCAAGAGCGAGATCCGTCCAGTTCCGCGAACAGGGCCAGACCGACGGTCATGCCGGTGAGGTTCAGGCCCACCGCATCCTCGGTGCCGCCGTTGAATCCGACGAAGGCACTGGCATTGGAGGCGCCCACGGTAATCACATCCACTTCAACGGTATCCCCACTGGAGAGCTTCACCGTGTCCACGTCTTTGCGAATGGAAAAGTCACCTTTGATTTCCACGAAATCTTCGATGATCAGGTACGCGTCGTCCATGGACAACTCAAACAGGGTCGTGGAGGCGGGCAGGTTGTCGATATCATATGCCACGTTTCCAATGCCCAAGCTGACCCCGGTGAAAGACTCGCCGGTTTGATTCACGCGCAGCACCACGTCTTCGGCGCCCATCCCGATGTCCCCGAAATCGACGAACAATTCGCCCTTGGCTTCCAAGGCGATTTGGTTCTGGTTATCGATGATCAATCCAAATCCGGCTTCACGCACGCCGGCGGAAAAATCGCCGGCGGTAAAGCTTGCGGAAATGTCCGATCCCGCCACCTCCAGTTGGTCCTTGTCGGCATTGGCGCTGAAAGAGAAATTGCCACTCAATTCAATCAGGCCGCCCAAGGTCGCTTCGAACTCATCGATGCTCACGGCAACCCAGTTCTGGGAGGCGGGCATTTCCTCGAAGGTGTAATCGACTCCGCCAATATCCAATACTTCACCCGTCCACGCGGTGTCGGTTTGGTTGACAGCCACGAGCACCCGGTCGGCCTTGGCGTTGGCGCCAAAGAGTTCCGCGTCGATTTCCAAGGCTCCCTTGGCTTCGAAAGCCAGACCGTCATCGTTGTAGATCAGGCCCATGGAGCCGTCTTTCACCCCGGCGGAAACACTGGAATTGCCAATGCTCGCATTGACGTTGTTCGCCGTGGCCCGGATTTCGTCTCCATTGATTTCAAATCCGAAGTCACCGCCGAATTCCACGATGTCAAACACCGTGGCATTCAGGCCATTGACCGCAAACGCGATGCTGTCGGCGGCAACGTCGTCCTCGAACGTATAGACAATGTCGCCCACGGTGATGGTGTCGTCTTTGGCGAAAGTGGTGTGCGCATTGGTATACTGCACAAAGACGGAATCGGCTTGTATGTCCGCGATGGGTCCGAGGGCAATTTGCAGTTCACCCTTGCTCAATTCAAAGCCGAAAGTGTCCACTGTGTCGCCTTCAAATTCGGTTTCGCCGATGGCGAGGCCAAATTCGGCCCCAATCAAGCGCACGTAGACGGAATCGCTTAGCGTCAGGCTCGCACTCACGTCCTCGCCCGCGGCCAGCAGCTCGTCATCGGTCAGGCGGAAGGCGAAATTACCGCCCAAGGTCACGAAATCGGCAATGTTGGCCGCAAAACCCTGCACCTCAAAGGAAATCATTTCCTCGAGACCTTCTTCAAAGACGTAGTAGAGATCCTCACTGACCTCAATGCGGTGTTTCTCATCAAAATCGGTGTGTTCATTCGCGTAGCGGATGGTGACGGATGCAGCGAACACGTCTGCGAGATCGCCAAGCGATGCGGAAAAGACCCCTTCGGTCAATTCAAAGGCAAACACGTCTTCGCCCACCACCAAACCAAAATCGGCTTCGCTCAGTTTCACGAACACATCATCGGACAGGGAGAGTTCGGCGCTCATGTCTTTGCCCACCGCCACGAGGCCGTTTTCATCCTTCTTGAGCCCGAGCGTGCCCCCCACCGAAACAAATCCGGCGATGTTGGCCGCGAACCCAACCAACTCGATGATGGCGGTGTTCTTGGCGAGGGCATTGGAGAACGTGTAAGAGAGGGAGCCGACATCCAATTGGGTGTTGGCGGCAATTTCGGTGTCCGCATCGGTGTAGCTGATGGTAATCTCATCGGCGTCCAGTCCCGCGAATTCGCCCAATTGGGCCACCAGGTCTTCACCGAACAGTTCAAAGGCAAAGCCCCCGTCGCCGGCGGTCACGCCAAACTCAGCTTCTTCCAACTGCACGAAGATATCCTCGTTCACTTCCAAACGGGCGGTGATGTCTTCGCCCACGGCCACCAGTCCGTCGTCATCCAATTGGAAACCGACATTGCCGCTTACGGTGACAAAGTCGGCGATTTCGGCATGGAAACCCGTCACCAGGAAAGTGGTAAGTCCACCCGTGCCCCCTTCGATGGCTTCTTCAAAGGTGTAGTAGACCTCTTCGCTGACACGCGCCTCGCTGCCCGCGGTCACCGAAGATCCGGCGGTGGCGAAGCGGACGAGAATTTCGCCGTCAAAGCTGGCAAAATCACCCAAGGAAATCTGCATCTCTCCATTGGACAGCTCGAACACAAAGCGGTCGGCCCCGGCCACCAGACCGAAATCGGCCTCCACCAGACGAATGTACGTGTCGGAGGAGAAGTTCAGGGCCGCGGAGATGTCCCGGCCCGCGGCCACAAGATCGTCCCCGCTCATGCGGAAGCCGATGGTGCCGCTGATGGTGACGAAATCCAACACCCGCGCCGAGAACCCTCGCAGCTCAAAGCTGATCGTATCCAAGCCAATGTCTTCTTCAAAGGTGTACGCGGCAGCGCCACTGCCAATGACCAGGCCCGAAGCGATGGTGGTGACCGCGTCGGTGTAACGGATCACCACGCTGTCGACGCTGAGGTCGGCCAGTTCGCCGAGTGCCAAGGCCAAACTGCCATTCTTGAGTTCGAAGGCAAATTCGGCGTCACTGGCCAGCAAACCAAAATCGGCGTCGCTGAGTTCGAGGAAAAATTCGGGTGTGGCTTCCAAACGGGCGGTGATCCCGCTGCCCGTCGCGTGCAGAATGTCCCCGACCATGCTCAGTCCCAGGGTGCCGCTCAAGCTCACGAAGTCTTCCACATCCACCTGGAAACCAACCACGGTGAAGGACAGGGTATCGGCGGCGATGGCATCGTCAAAGGTATATTCCAGTTCGCCCACTTCCAATTTGGTTTCCGCGTCGATGCCGGTGGCGGCATTGGTGTAACGCACCTGAACCTCATCGGCGCCCAGCCCATCACTTAAGGGTCCGAGACCCACGTCGATTTCCTTGCCGACCACTTCGAACCCGAATTGATCGCCATCCAAGAACAAGCCGAATGCGGCCTCTTCCACGGTGAAGTACACATCGTCGGACGCCCGGAGGGTCGCACTGAGGTCCGTGCCCACGGCCACCACGCGCCCATCGCTGGCGGTAATGGCAAAATTGCCTTCCACATTGACAAAATCTTCGATGGACATGAGGAGATTCTGACCTTCAAAGAGGAACACATCTTCCTCGCCGCCAAAGTCGATGACGTCCAAAGCTCCACCAAAGTCACGCGAAGCCTCGCCGGTGGTGTTGGCTTTGACAAGCATGTCACCGGACAGCGTGAACCCGGGGATGCCAATCAAGGCGGCGCTGCCACTGGCGAAGAGGGCAAATCCACTGCTGCCTTCGGCGGTGAGGATCACCATGCCGAAGTTCACGTTGGCGGCCACGAAACCAATGGCATCCGGGTTCACTTGGCCGTCACTCTGATAGTGCGGACCTTCGCCGATGAATGCGTCCACATCGGTCCCGGTCACGGTGAATCCAGTCTGGTCGCGGGTAAAGACAAAGTCGCCGGAAAGCTCGAACACATCCGCGATGCCCATTTCCGTTTCGTCGGCCACCACTTGAATGAAGGGGGTTTCCCCGTCTGCGGTCTCGTCGCCATCGAACACGATGTTTAGGGTTTCGCCGCCGATCACAAAACTGTCGTTGATTCCATCCTCCGTGGCATTGTAGCGCAATGTGACCGTGGAGGTCATCAACAACCCGTCCACACCCACGAAAGAGACGGTGCCGGTAATGAATCCGACCAGTCCTTCTGTCGTTTCAATGAAGACGGCGGAACCATCGGTCAATTGCAATCCGATCCGGTTGCCGTCGAGATTGTCGCCCACGAACACGTCCACGTCATTGCCCAACACCACTTGACTTCCTCCGTCGGAGGAGGAGCTGGCAAATCCGAAGACACCGGAGATTTCCAGACCGGGGAAGTTGAAGGAGAGGGCCACTTCCAGCCAGAACTCGGAATCATTGGGTCCGGTGGCATTCACCAGGATGCGGCCAAAGGGCCCTTCAACATCGACTTCCTCGCCGGTGTTGTTGAAGAAGAGGGAAAGTTCCGCGTCGGCGTCGAAATCGCCCACCGAACCACTGGCTTCAAACACCAGGTTTCCGGCCAAACCGTCGCCGGGCAAGAGGATCAAATTGCCGCGGGCATTGGAAATATCGATGGCATCCCCGCCAGTACCTTCGCCACTGAAGGCGCTGATGCCCGCGTTTTGCACGGAAACGATCATGGTCGTGTCCGTACCGCTGCCGTGGCGTTGCAAACCGATGTCCCCGTTCAGGGTAATGCCCAGAACTTCAATATCCAAGCCTTCGGCCCGCAGGAACAAATAGGGCCCGGCGGGCGTTTTCAGTTCGATGGAGCTTCCGGCGATGGACAGGACTTCGTTGACGGCCCGCTCCATGTTGTTGAATCGCACCGTGAAATGATCACCACTGATGGAGACGCCGGGAACCGCTCCGTCGATGAGATCGACGCCACCCTCAAGACGCGCGGCCACCCCGTCTTCGGTAAAGAGCAATGCTCCTTCCCCGTTGCTGAATTCCACCAAATCGACGCCACCCACGGCGGCCGTGAAGGAAAGCCCGGTCCCGCCCACTTGCAGGGTTTCGGCCCCCTCGGCATCCGTGGTGAGCGCGAACCCGAGCACTTCGGCTTCGGCTTCCAACAAACCGTCCACTGTCAAAGTGGCTTCGGTGGCTTCAAAGGAAATCGTCCCGGCGGCAATGGCCTCCGTAAAGGTGTGGGTCAAGCCCCCGGCGGTAATCTCCGTGCTGGCCGCAATGGCGGTGGTGCCATTCATGAAACGAACGCGTACGCTGTCGGCGCCGAGGCTGGCGAAGGGCAGTTCCGCGGCCAGATTGGCATCGATCAATTCAAAAGCGAAGGTTTTTTCTCCGGACTTGAGACCGAATTTGGCCCCTTCGGCGCGTACATAAAAATCATGGGCTATTTCCAGAGCGGCGCTCACGTCGCTGCCCACGGCCACAATCGTCCCATCCAGCAACGCCAGCCCAATGTCACCGCCAAGCGTCACGAACCCGGCGACTTCCGCGTCCAGCCCTTCAACGGAGAAGGCCGTGGTGTCGGCATCAATGGCGGTTTCAAAGGTGTGGGTGATTCCGCCCACGGTCAACGTTTCATTGACCGCGAAAGACGTGTTGCCATCCGTGTAGCGAACAATGACAAGATCCGCGCTAGCACTCGCGAATCCGCCCAGGGCCAGTTCCAGATCCTGTCCAATCACTTCAAATCCAAAGCTGTCGTCGGAAGCCACCAGACCGAAAGAACCGCCGCTGACCTTGGCGAACACGTCCTCGCTGATCACCAGGGATGCGCTCACATCATCGCCCACGGCGTGAATGGCTCCGTCTTCAAGTTTCATAGCGATATTTCCGCCCAGGGTCACGAATTCGGCCACTTGTGCCGACAGGCCCTGGATCTCAAACAGGGTGATGCCTTGACCAATGTCTTCTTCGAAGGTGAAGCTCACGCTGCCTACCGACAACACCATGTCCTTGGCGATCTCCGTGGTCGCGTTGGTGTAGCGGACAGTGACGAGATCGGCGCCGGCTTGGGCGAAATCCCCCAAAGCCAATTCCAAATCACTGCCGCGCAATTCAAACCCAAAGGTGGTTTCTCCGGCGGTGAGACCAAAGGCGCCATTCTTCACACTGACGTGGGTGTCCTCATCCACCCGCAGGCCTGCGGTCACATTGTTGCCGACGGCGACAAGGTCGCCATCCACCAGTTTGAAGGCCACCGTCCCGGAAAGCTCCACGAACTCGTCGACTTCCCCTTCGAAGCCATGCACTTCAAAGGCGACGGTGTTGGCCACAATGGTGTTTGCGAAGGTGTAGGAAATCTCGCCCACCTTCAATTCCGTGGCCGCCGCAATGGTGGTGGCCGCATTGGTGTAGCGCACGATGACGTTGTCCGCCTCCGCGCTCAGGGGATCCAGGGCCAAGGAGAAAAGCCCGCCGCTGACTTCAAAGCCGAACGTGGTGGAGCCGGCTTTCAGACCAAAGGCCGCGCCTTCGACTTTGACATACACATTGGGGTCCACCGTGAGGGCAGCGTCAATGTCCGATCCCACGGCCACGATTTCAGAGCCCACCTTGCTGAAGCCGATGTTGCCGGAGATGCTCACGAAGTCTGCAACCTTCGCTTCAAATCCCTGCACGTCAAAGGCCACCGTGCTCGCCGCGACCGCTTGGTCGAAGGTATAGTTGGTGTCGCCCACCGTCAATACTTGATTCTCGTCAAAGGTGGTGTTCGCATTGGTGTAACGAACCCGAACGCTGTCGGCATCCACGTTGCCTAGGGGGTCCAATGTGGCGGAGAAATCCTCGCCATACAATTCAAAGCCAAACTGTCCGCCGCCCAGCACCAAACCGAAGGCCGCGTCTTCCAATTTCAGGAACATTTCCGCGGAGGCGCTCAAGGTGGCGTCCAATCCGGAGCCCACGGCGGTCGTCACCCCATCCACATTGGCGATGGTAAAATCGCCGCTCACGTTCACGAAACCACTCACGCCGAGATTCAAGTTCTGGCCCTCAAAGAGGAAGATTTCCGATTCGGTGCCGAAATCGACGACGCCCAAGATACCGCCATAGTCAATGGTCCGGGTGCCGGTGGTGTTGGCCTTGACCAACAGGGTGCCGGACAGGGTCAGGCCGGGGACCCCGATCAACGCCGCCTGCCCCGTGGCAAAGAGGGCGAACCCTTCGGCGCTTTCGCCGGTGTGAATCACCAAACCGAAGTCCACGTTGCCGGCCACAAACCCCACGGCGGCGGAATTGACATTGCCGGAACTGGTCCGATACGGCCCATCCCCGATAAACGCGGCCACATTGGATCCGGTGACCGTGAAGCTTTCGCTATCGCGGGTGATGACAAAATTCCCGCTCACTTCAAAGGCCTCGCCCACTTCGATGCGGGTATTGTCGGCGATAAATTGAATGAACGGCGTCCCTCCGTCGGCCACTTCGCTCGCGGAAAATTCGAGGACCAAAGTTTCGCCGCCAATGATAAAGCTGTCGTTCAACTCGTTTTCGGTGGCATTGTAGCGGAGGGTGACGGTGGAGACCATCACCAGTCCATCCACGCCCACAAAACTGACGGTGCCGGTGATAAACCCGGTCAGCCCGTCAACGCCTTCGATAAAGACGGCCGACCCGTCGAGCAATTCGAGTCCGGTGCGGTTGCCGTCGATGTTGTCGCCGACAAAGGCCTCCACTTGACTGCCGAGCACCACTTGGCTTCCGCCCTCGGAACTTGAGGCGGCATAAGAGAAAGTGCCGGAAATTTCAATGCCGGGGAAGACGAAGGCAATCGCGGCCTCAACCCAGAATTCTGCGTCATTCGGCCCGGTCGCGGCCACGAGAATGCGTCCAAAGGGTCCTTCGATGTCCACTTCTTCGCCGGTATTATTGATGAACAATGAAACTTTCGCGCCCGCGCCAAAATCGTCGCCAAAGCCCAGTTCGGTTTCGAATTCGAGGTTGCCGGCCAAACCATCACCCGGCAGAAGCACGAAATTCCCTTGCGCATTCAGAATGTCGATCGTGTCCCCACCCGTGCCTTCGCCGCTGAAGGCATTGATCTGAATCTCGCGGAAGGAGACGATCATGGTGGCCTCTTCACCCTCGCCATTCTCTTCGACATGTCTTTGGAATCCGATGCGTCCAGTCATGGATATGCCAAGGATTTCCACCGTCAATGGATCGGCGACCAAGAAAAGATAGGGCCCCTTGGGCGTTTTGAGCACAACGCTTTCCCCGGCCACTTCAATGGTTTCATCCACGGCCCGGTCCATGTTGCTGAACCGCACCGTGAAACTGCCCGCGCCAATGGACACACCGGGGACCGTGCCCTCAAGAAGGTCGACGGAACCGGTCAATGTCGCGGCCACTCCGTCGGAAGTGAACAACAGTCCGCCTTCCCCGTTGCTGAAGTCCAGCAATTGAACTTCGCCCAAACTGACGATAAAGGCAAGCCCGGTGCCGCCCACGCGAAGCGAGGTTTCACCCGTGGAATCGGTGGTGAGCGCAAATCCGAGCGTTTCGGCCTCGGCTTCCAGCAGGCCGTCAACCGACAGTTCAACGTCCGCCGCCTCGAACAAGACGGTTCCGGGATCAATTGCGTCTTCAAAGGTATACGTCACCGCCCCGACGGTGAGGACATGTCCGGCGGCCACGGCGGTATTGCCATCGGTGTACCGCACCCATACGCTTTCCGCGCTCAATTCCGCGAAGGGAACTTTGCCCTCGAAATCGGCTTCGCTCAGTTCAAACGCAAATGTGCCCGCGCCGACCATCAATCCGAATTGCGCCCCCACCACGCGAACATAAAATTCTTCTTCGTCGATTTCCAAGGCCGCCGAGACATCCGAACCCACGGCCACGATGTCATCGCCATTCATGCTGAAACCAATATCCCCGGACAGCTCTACGAAGCCGGCCACTTCCGCTTCAAAACCGGTCACCGCGAAAGCCATGGTCCCGGAGCTGATTTCTTCGGTGAAGGTATAACTGATTCCGCCGACGGTCAGGACTTCATCTCCGACAAAAGACGTGTTTCCGTCGGTGTACCGCACCAGCACCGTCTCCGCGGAAACATTGGCCAAGGGGCCCAGGCCCACGGCCAGACTGCCGCCGCTGGTCTCAAATCCGAAACGATCGTCGCTGACAACCAAGCCAAAGTTGGCGCCTTTCACCCGGGCAAACATTTCTTCGGAAACGTTCAGGGCTGCGGATACGTTTTGGCCCACGGCCACGATTTCGTCATCGACAATGCGCAATCCAAGGTCACCGCCCAAGGAAACGAATTCTGAAATTTCCGCGCTGAACCCGTAAAGTTCGAACGCCAGCGTGTTGGAGGAGATCGCTTCATCAAAGGTGTAGCTCAACTCGCCCACGGTCAGAACCGTTCCCGCGGAAATGGCACTGCCGGAATGGGTATTGCGGATGATCACTTCATCGGCCTTCACATCCGCCAAATCCCCCAGTTTGGCGGTAAAGGTTCCGCCCGTGACTTCAAAGGCGAAGCTCGTGGCCCCGGCACGCAGGCCGAAGTTCGCACCGGTCACCCGTGCATACACGTCATTGCTCACGGAAAGTTTTGCGGTGATATCACTGCCCACGGCCACCACATTGTCACCAATCTTGCTGAGACCCAAGTTTCCGGACAAAGAGACGAAGTCCGCGATTTCCGCCTCAAACCCGGTCACCACAAACGCGGCGGTGTTGGCGGCAATGGCTTCTTCAAAGGTGTAATCGATGTCGCCGACTTCCAACTCCGTTCCAGCGGCAATGGTGGTGTTGGCATTGGTGTATTGCACCAGAACCGACTGGGCGGAGACCCCAGCAAACTCACCCATCGACAAATCGAAATCCGTGCCTTTCAGCTCAAACCCAAAGGTGGTTTCGCCCGCCGACAGGCCAAAGGCCGCATCGCCCATGCGGGCATACACTGCGGCGCTCGCATTCAACGAGGCGGCCACGGAATCCCCGACGGCCACAATATCATCGCCTACCCTGCTGAAAGCAACGTCACCCGACAGACGGACGAAATCGGATATCTCAGCCCGGAAGCCCGTGACTTCAAAGGCCAGGGTGTCCAAACCGATTTCTTGGGTGAACGTATGGGTCAGACTGCCGATTTCGATCTCTCTGTCGGCTTCAAGGGTAGTCACGTCGTTGGTAAATCGTACCCGAATATCGTCCGCGCCCACGTTGCCAAGGGGACCGAGTCCGATGGACAGGCTGCCGCCGCCGACTTCGAAACCAAATTCGGTTTCACCGGCGACCAATCCAAAGCTGCCGCCCACGACCCGCACGTACACGTCCTCGGAAATTTCCATGGAGGCATTGACGTTGTTGCCCGCCGCAACAAGGTCGTCCCCGGAAATGCTGAATCCGACGGTGCCGGACAACTTGACAAAACCATCGATTTCCGCGCTCAAGCCGGACGCGACAAAAGCCGTGGTTTCGGCGGCAATGGTGCTGCCAAAGGTGTAACTCAAATCGCCGACATTCAAGGTGGTGCCACCCAAGATCGAGGTGTTCTCGTCCGTATAACGGACCAGAATGCCGGTGGCACTGATGTTTGCCAAGGGATCCAAGGACGCTTCGAGACTGCCCCCGCTGGTTTCAAACCCAAACGTCGAGGCACTGGATGTCAGCCCGAAATTGGCGCCGGTGACGCGAACGTACACATCGTCGTTGATTTCCAGGGTCGCGCTCATGTCTTCGCCCACGGCCACGATGTCGTTCCCGGATTTACTGAAGCCCACGTTGCCGGAGAGGCTCACGAAATCGAGCAGATCCGCTTCAAAACCGGTGACCGCAAACAGGGTGGTTTCGGCAGTGATTTCTTCTGCGAAGGTATAAGTGACCGGACCCACCTTCACTAGACTGCCCCCGGCCACCAAAGTGGCGGCATTGGTATAACGCACCAGGATTTCCTGGGCTTCGACGCTGCCGAACCCACTCAACGCGGCGGAGAAAGAACCGTTCTTCAACTCAAAGCCCAATTGGCCTTGTCCGGCAATCAACCCGAAGTCGGCGTTGTTCACCCGCACATGGGCGTCCTCGGTTCCGAGGAACGCACTGACGTCGTTGCCCGCGGCAATCAGATCTTCTCCGACTTTCCGGAAGGCGAAACTTCCACCCAATTCCACGAAACCGCCGACTTCGGCGTGGAAACCTTTCACGGCCACCGCTTGGGTGTCGGCAGCGATTTCATTTTCGAAGGTGTAGGTCACACCCAAAACGGATAATTCTTTGCCGGCTTCGATGGTGGTGTCGTCATTGGTATATTGCACGAATACGCTTTCGGCGCTCACATTCGCCAAGCCGTCAATCATGGCGGTCAGGGAACCGCCGCCCAATTCAAAACCGAATTCGGTGTCGCTGGCGAAGAATCCGAAGTTGGCAGCGGACACGTTCAGTTGGGCTTCGTCCCCGGCGACCAGGCTGGCACTCACATTGTTGCCCATCCCAATCAGGTTTTGGGTGATGCCGCTCCCTTGACGACGGAAGGCAAACGTTCCGGAGAGGGAAACAAAATCCAAAACCTCCAAATCCAGATCCCCGCGGATGGCCATGCTCTCGCCCAACGATCCGTCCAGATCCAAGGTCAGGCTCAAGCCCGGTCCGGTCACGACTTCCAGGGACGTGGCGGAAAAGTCGATCACGGTGGAATCAGCGGCTTCCCGGTTGATTTCCACCCGCAACGTGGTCACGGACAAGGTGAAGTCGTCCAATCCCACCAGCGAGGCGTCGGCAATTTCGGCTTTGCCTGCGGTCCAACTGCGATCACCGTCCACTTCGGTGAAGAGGCCAAACGCAAAATCGAGTTCGAGCATGGAGAAGCCCATGGCATCAATGGTGCCTCCGTAAATGCCCGCGAACACGGAGATGCCGCCGCCGCCCGCCATCAAGGCCTCCACTTCCACTTCATCGCCGCTGCTGAGCGTGAGCGTGTGCACCGATTTTTCAAATCCAAAGGAACCTTCCACCCGGAAGAATCCAAACGCATCCAAAATCATCTCGCCGCTGACCCGCACCATGGGGCCCAGCGCACCGTCGTGGTCCAAGGTCATGGTGGATTCGGGGCCGGTCATCACTTCCAAGGGTTCCACCGCGAAATCCACCACAAGACTCGGGTCCACCTCGCCACCCACATCGGGTAGTTCGGTGACCTCGCCCTTGGCGACCACGTCCAATGACGCGGCAACGGATTCGGCGTTGGCCACGATTTCCATCAATTTCAAATCCGTTCCCCCCAAACTTCCCAGGAAGCGAATGTCCCAGAGGCCGTTCACAATCCGGGTCACGCTGAATTCGGCGCCGGCCAAATCGGCGAAAGCTTCTTCCAAAGCGGATTTGACTTGGGCGGCGGTCGCCTTGAATCCAATGTCACCGGTGGTGTAGGTTTCCCCATCATGCTCCAATGCAAGGGTAAAGGCGCCGGGAGCGGTGGAACTGACGCTCACGCGTTGGATTTCATTCCGCGCGGGTCGGGTGACGGTGACCGATTCGTCCCGAACCTCGCCCCGCTGCTCCACCAACAAGGTTCCGCGAATGGGATCCACGGTGGTGACAATCGTCATGCCGGGCAAATCCACGCCCGCCAAATCCCCGCCAAACACCACCCGCCAAACCCCGGCTTCGCTCGAACTGACGGTGATCGCAGCGCCGGTGGCGGACAAAGCGTTGTTCAAAGCGGTTTCGACATCGCCCGTGCTAGCGTCAAAGGAAATCGCGTCGGAATCGTAGCTGTCCCCGTCCACGACCAAGGAAAGGACAAAGCTTCCTTCGGCCATGCTGACCACCCGCACCACCTGCTCGGCGGCGACGGTTTCCGTGGTTTCGGTGGTGGTGGCCGATTGGCCCTGCACCAGAGTTTCCACGGTCACGGTGACGTTGTTTTGTGAGACCACTGTAATCTGGGGCACATCCTGATAAGCGAGTTCGCCGGTAAAGGTGACCACAAAGCGTTGGGTGCCTGCCGGAGAATCGTCGTCATAGGCCACGATGACGTTGCCTTTCTTGATCGTATTCAACCCTTCGAGCGCCCCTTGTATTAACGCGCGGTTGTATGCGGCGCTAATCGACCAGTCGATTTCTCCCGTGGACAGCCCATTGAATTCCAAGGCGTAACGGGTGTTGGGACCGGATGTCGCGTTGCTTAAGGTAATCCGCTGCTGTTCGCGTACAAATTCCCCGGAGGTTTCGCTGCCCGTGGCCACGACCGCGCCCCGCACCACGGTGGAAACCGAGGCTTCCACGCCCGGGCTTTTCACCGAAACCTGCAAATCACTCAGGTCCTTCCCGGCCAAATCCCCGTCAAATTCAATTTCAAAGCCTTCTTCCCGATTCCCGCTCACATTCACATTCCCCGCGCCCACGATCGCAAAGCCAACCAAGGCCAAGCGAATCAAATCCGCCAGTTCAACATCCGTGGTCCCGCTTTCCACTTTCGCCGTCCGGCTTTCGCCCCGCAACGCGAATACCAGTTCCCCGTTTTCGATGTCGGTTTCCAATTTCAAGACGGTGTTCACATTCACCGCTTCCAACACTTCATTCTCCAAGGCGGGCGCGCCCGCCTGCCGTTCGATCACCGCCGTGGAAACCGACGGGCTTTCGGTGCGAACGGTCATGCCGCTGAGATCGTCCCCCAGCAAGTCATTCACAAAATGGATTAAAAATCCTTCTTCCCGACCGCCGGAAACTTCCACGTTTCCGCTTCCGACGCTCGGAAGACCTTCCAAGCCTTCGACAAGCTTGCCGCGCAATGACGTGTCGGTGTCGGAGGCGGCAAAAACGACGTTCGCGCTCTCTCCGTCCAATTCAAACACCAAAGAACCGTCCTCCAAATCGGTGGTCAGTTTGAGTTGGGTCGCGTTTTTATCGGGATCCTGGGATTCTGGCGCGCCTTCATCGCTGATATTCAGGTGAATGTCGACGTTCAGACTGTCTGCCTGCACGGTCAACCCGTCCACCCCCACGAAGGCCACCGAATCGACTTCACTCTTGAGGGCCATCCATTTCCGGGCCGGATTGGCGGAGTCGGTGATCAGTGCCAAGGCGAAGGAAGTCTGGGAAAGGTCGAAGCCGATGGCCGTGGGGGTGCCGCCCTCCAAGCCGGCAAAGGCGGTGATCTCACTGGCGCCTACGGTGATGAGATTCGCGTCCACGGAACTGCCATCGGAGAGACGAACGGTGTCGCTGCGACTGACAAAAGCAAAATTCCCGGCGATGCGGAAGAAGTTGGACAATTCGATTTCCACGGAACCGGAGGCCTGAATCAGTTCCCCGTCGGCGGCGGCCATGTCCAGGGTCACGGTATCTTCGGGTCCAACGGCCACTTCATGGGACTGGGCGGCAAAATCGATCAGGCTATCGTCGGCGGCGGCCAGATTGACCTGCAATCCGAAATCGCTCACGGACAGGGTCATTTCCGGAATCCCCACCAAGGAAGCATCATCCACACTGGCTTTCAAGGCCACCCATTCACGGCTGCCTTCCTGCTCGGCAAACAGACCCACGGCGAAATTCACGTCCGTCAATTGGAGGCCCATCGCCTGGTCGGTGCCGCCATTGTATCCGGCAAAAGCATCCACCCCGGCGGCGCCAATGTTGAGCACATCAACATCCACTTCGCTTTCGTCTCCCAGTGTCACGGAATCGGCGGCCGAGCGAATGGCGAAATCCCCCGTCACTTGCACGAATCCGGCCAAGTGGAGTTCGGCGTCACCCACCCGCAATTCAAAGAGATCGGTGGCGGCGGGCAAATCCGTGAATTCGTAGGACACGTCGCCAATGGAAAGTTCGGTGCCGGTCAATTCCGTTCCGGTTTCATTGAAGTGCAAACGAACGGTTTCCGCGGAGAGGGAAAGTTCTCCCGGCAGGGACACGGCCAAGGTCCCGGTGGCTTCCAAGGCGCTAAGCCCTTGGTCGTCGATGCGCAGGCCGAGGCTGGCATTGCGGACGCCTGCCTCAAATGCCCCGGCGGCAAATCCGGCGGCGGCATTCAGGGCAATCACGTCGATGAGATCGGTATCGGCGTCCACGGCAAAGGCAAAATCGCCACTCAAAAACAAGACATCCGCCAAAACGGCTTCCAAGCCGGTGACACTGGCGGCCACCAGATCGGTGGAGCCAGGCAGATTCGAGAACGTGTGGGAAAGATCACCAATGGAAATGGTTTCATCGGTCCACGCGATGCCGGTTTCATTGATGCGCAAGTTGGCGAGAGAGGCCTCGGCATTTGCAAAGCCGCCGCCATTCAGGAAAAGTCCGCCCGTGGCTTCCAAAGCCAGGCCGTTCTCGGAGAGAATCAAACCAAATTCGCCATCCAACACACCGACCCCAAAATCTTCGGTTCCAATGGACGCGGAGACGTTTTGAGCGGCGGCCACGAGGTTTACCCCGTCGCTGACAAATCCGACATCCCCGCTGAAGCTCGCAACACCGTCCAAATCAAATTCAAGTTCGCCGCCACGGAAGGCAAAGAGTTCCGCCGTGCTTCCATAGTCCACCATGCCGTAATCGCCAAAGGTGATGATTTCCGCGCCGGTGGTATTCACCCAGACTTCCAAGTCCCCGGACAGAGTCAGGTTCGGCACGCCCGACAAGGCGGCGGTTCCGGAAGCGTGCAGGGCAAACGTGGACTCGCCGTCCACACTGAACATGGCCAAGGCAAATTCACCGTCACTTAAGGCGAGTTCCACCGGTGCCACGCCAATCGAGGCATCGATGTTTTCCCCGGTGACCAAAATGGAAACCTCCACATCCTCGACCTTTACAAAGGTAAAGTCACCGGAGAGGGCGGTGAAGTCTTCAATGTCAAAGACAAGCGCCGCCCCGGACACTGCGAAGTAGGTGGCGGCGGTTCCGAAATCTATGTCCCCGTACATGCCGAAGTCCACGATTTGCTCGCCGGTAATGTTGGCCCAGACATTCAAGGTCCCGGCCAAGGTCAAGCCGGGCACGCCCGTCAAGGCGGCGATGCCTTGGGCGTGCATGGCGTAGGTGGGATCGACCAGACCCTCAATCACTTTCAAGGCAAACCCGGCATCCAACACGGAAACGGAAATATCCCCGGCGACCATGGAGGCGGCGGCATCCATCCCGCTGATCAAAACCGTTTTCAGTCCTTCCGTGTCCACCGTCTGCTCGAAACTGTAATCCCCGGACAAGGTGACGAAGCCGTCGAAGTCGGCGGAAAATCCAAGGGCGCTAAATCCAACCAAGGGGGTTTCGGGGGTGCCGAGTCCCATGGTCAACTCGGTGCTCAGACCATCCACGGACAAGGTGCGGGCCGTTTGACTGAAATCAATCCCGGTGCTGTTGAACTGAACCCGGACATCGTCCGCGCTCACGTCGGCAAAACCGAGCCCTTCCAGCACGATGCCGCCGGCGGCATCCAAGGCAACCCCGCCATCGATTTCCACGAGCATGGCCAGAGAGGCGTTTTCAAGTCCGATTTTGAAGCCGTCGAATTCAAAGCTGGCGGTGACGTCTTCCGCAAGAATGAAAAACTCTTGGTCAATCCGGTCAAATCCGAAATTGCCCCGGAGGGTGATGAAGTCCCCAAGCCCGAGTTCGAGTTCGCCGAAAATTTTCAGGAAATTGCCGAGGGCGCCGAAATCCAAGTCCAGGGCCAAATCCAAATCAAAGTCGATGTCCGGGAAGGAAAATTCCGGGAGGGTGATTTCGGGGAGGCTGATCTCCGGCAAGTTGAAGAGGTCCAAATCCAGATTGGGCAGGGAGAAATCCGGCAACTCGAAATTCGGCAGGTTGATCTTGGGCAGACTCGGCAGGGACAAGTCGATATAGGGGAATGCGCCCAGACCAAAGTTGAACGCGGGCAAACTCAACCCCAGATCCACGTCAAAGAGATTGAAATTCAGGGGAAGGTCAATGGGATTGAAGATAAAATCAAAATCGGCGATCAGGGGGGTGATGCCGTCCGCTTCGGTCAAGGCCACCTCGCCGATGGACATGGTGCCCATGGCGCCAAATTCGCCTTCAATGTCGGCCAACAAAAACGCGCCGGAAATTCCGCTGAAGCGCAACATGGCCCCACCGGGGGCATTGCCAATCGTCAACCGGGTCTCGACATCGGACATGGTGACCACAAACGCCTCGGCCTCGTCTTCGCCCTCATTGTAATCAATGGTGGTTTTCACAATGCCAAAGCGGCCGGTGAGGGTCAGGCTCACGGGACCGGCGACAATCAAAAATTCAAGGTCGGCCTGAATGGAGAAAAAGTCGTGGTGGGCTTCGGCGCTGAAATCGAAGTAGGTGGATCCGATGGTGGCGGTGATGGCCTCGCCGGTGGTGTTGAAACCCACCACCACGTTTTCCGCGCCGGCGGCTTCAATGCCGGGAAGCGGGCTGCCGTCCGCGCGGGTGATGGCCAAACCGTCGAGCGTCAACAGCCCCGCCATGCCCGCCTCATTCAGAAGGAAAACGCCGCCGAAACCGGACGCCGCGATTTTCACGCCGTCGCTATCTTCGCCGGCCACGATCTCCATGTTGCCATTCTCGATGGACAGGGTCACCTCATGGCTGGACACCGTATCCTCAAAGTCCCCCTCGCCGGAACCGGCGACGAACACTTCTTGGACGCTGACTTCAAAATCGGCGTGAAAGGCAAATTGGTCTCCCCAGACAAATTCGATCTGCGAGCCCCGCAAAACCACCCGGTCCGCGTCGGTTCCAAAGTCGTGGGGATCCTCGCCACCCAAGTCCACGTTTTGCGCCCCGGTGTTGTTGGCTTCGGCGAACACCGTGCCGGACAGCGTCGGCCCGTCGCCCAATCCCGAAACCTGGACCTCGCCTTCTGCCAAGAGCGCATACAGGCTGTCGCCCTCGGCATTGCTTTGCAAGCGGAGGGCGAAACTGCCATCAATCAGGGAAATGGAAGCGGTACCGCTGATAAAGGAAACGGTGACATTCTCACCGGTCACCAGCAAATCGTAGGCTTGCGAATCATCGTTTGCCACCACCACGGTGAAATCCCCATCGATATGGAGACCGCCCTCCAGTTCGGCTTCAAACCCGTTCAGGCTCAGCGCTTGTTCGTCGTCATCGGATAGATTGAAGGTAAAGGTGGTTTCCCCGGCGCCGATGGTGTCGCCGTGGGCCATGCCGGTATTATTAAAGCGGTAGTGGAGATTGAGTGCGGTCACGGAGGCGAACGCGCCCGCCGTCATCGTCGGGTTGGCGCCCGTCAATTCAAAGGCGCCGGTTTGATTGGTCCTGAGTTTGGCGCCGAAATTCACATCCGTCACCGAAGCCTGCAGGGCGTCGGGCGAACCAAAACTGAAGGCGAGGTCATTGCCGACCAAGGTGAGGTCGCCGCTCTCGTAACTGATGGCAAAGCTGCCGGAGGCTTGCAACTCATTGCCCAATGAAAAAGCCCCGCTGAATTCAAATTCAGTCGGGACCATGTCCAGATACCCGGAGTTGAGCACGCGGCCCAATGCGTTTTCGGAGGCTGCGCCCTCCTCGCCCGCATCCCCTTCGAGGGCAATGCCCGCGCCGGGAAGCTCTTCCGTAAAGAGCCGAATGCGGTCGGACAATTCAATCACTCGGAACCAGCGATCCGACAATCCGTTGCCAAACAAGCCGGTGATGTCATCGAATTTCCCCGCGTGGTCCCCATACGTGAGAATGTCGAAAGTGTTCCCGATTTCGGGGACGAAATCATTGATCAACTTGATGTTGAGGGTCCCGGCAAACGTTGCCGTTCCCGAAACGTTCAGGCGACCGTATTCCGTGCCCGCGTTAATCCCCCCGATCTCTATCTCCAGGACACCACCGGCAGTGTTTTCAAAATCACCCTCGACCTCAATCGCCCCCGCGGTCACCACCCCATCGTTCAACAGGGAGGTTTTCACGGTTTGGCTTCCAACCAAAGCGTCACCATCCTCGATGGTCAGCGAATCCAAATACAGCCTGACACGGTCTCCCATATAGGCAATGCCGATTTCGCGACCTTCAAGTCCCGCGCCGCCCTGAATGACGACTTCATCAAAAGTCCCCGACCTGTTCGCAAAAAACAAAAAATCCAAAGTTGCATCGGTCGGCGGAGCAAACTCACTGTCGAATTGGATTTCCAGCGTGCCATTCAGGGTCGCGGTCCCCTCCACTTCCAATCGTCCGTTTTCTGCCGGGTCCATCCCGTCGATATCCAAACGAAGGATTGCATCGGAATCATTCGCAAAATCCCCGCCCACCGAAATTACGCCGCCTTCGACCGTACCCTCATTGGTGAGATTGCCCACGATGGTCTGATTTCCGCTCAAGGTGTCCCCTGATTCAACCAACACGTCATCATCTTCCGACATGGGCGATTCGGAATCACCCAGCACCCCGGATGCGCTTTGGGGTGCCTCGTATTCGATGGGCTCGAAAAGATCACCTCCCGTGAAGCCCCCCTCCATGGGCAACTCATCATGGACTTGCCCCCCGACCTCCGCCATCACCACGGTATGCGCAAGCACACCACCTCCAGCGCCGACGCCGACAATATCGGCGCCCTCGGTACTGAGCATGATTCGAGGCTCAAGGGCCTCCAGCTCAAATAGGTTGTCCGTGGGAAGTTGCACTGGGAAAACAAAAAAAAAATCTACGAAGTCTGTGCCTATCATGGACCAAGTGACCCATTGAGGTCAACCCCAATTTTGTCAGAATTTTATTTTTTTTCAATTTATGCCGAAATTGAAGAATTCCTGCCCGGGTTTCGCGACTGTGAATCCGTTTTTGGTCTTGAATTTTCCGGAATTCACATGGAAAAACCCCATTTCCGCTTTACAGGACCGGACGCATATGGTTTCAAGATGTTGTGAATGCCATGAAACACCTCTACCGCCTCCCGTTTTTTCTGTTTTGTCTGGGGTTTGCCCATGGACAACTCAACATACAGGGCCGTCTGCCTGTCGACCCGGCGACCGATGCGATCGAACTGCCGGACCCGGGGGATGCCCGGGGCGGCCATGCGAGGAATGTCGAGGACGCCGATGCCGACCCTTCTTCCGGCAGCCTCTATTTCCTCAATGGAGACAGTCTTACCGTGCGGCTGGAAGAAATCCTCGCCGATGGCGATCTCGTCGTGACCCGCGATGATGTGCGCGGTCCCATCCAAATCGCGCGGGACAACCTGCTCGCCCTTCGCCTGAACGCCCCCAGAGGGTTTCGCCAGGAGGCCTCGTCAAGAATTACCCTGACCAACGGGGACCGTCTCCTCGGACGCATTCTCGAGTTTCACGAAAACAGCCTCGAAATCGAAACCCGCTATGCCGGACGCATTTCATTGTCCGCGCCTATGGTTGCTTCCATTTATCCGTATTCTGACCACGGTTTGGTCTACGATCTCGATGCCGGGGATCGCGAGTGGCATCTGGGAAACCAAGGGGATGGCGGATGGATACAAGATCAAGGTCAATTGATCTACGAAGGCCGGCGAAGAAGCGCGACCATTTCCAAAGCCTTCGAATCCCTTCCGGAAAATTGGATGATGGCCTTTGAACTGGAGTGGCTGCCCACCGCCAATTTCAACATCTCCATGATGAGCCAACATGCCGTCAACGCCAATCAATCCTGGTCCCTATACTTTCAAGGAGACTACATTCGCCTGAATCGCATGGAAAACCGCAGTCAGGACCTGGGCCGAACTCAAGTTTCGGGATTCAACAACAAAGGCAAAGCCCGGTTACTCTTGTTTGTCAATCGCAACGAAAACACGATCACGCTTTTTGTGGATGACGAAAAGGTCAACACTTGGAACGATCCGGGCGGCTTCGAGAACGCAGGGGACCACCTCATCTTCCACGGCGGACAAAGCTCCTATCGGGTGACCTCCCTGCGGATTCAGAATTGGAACGGCGTTTTACCCGGTTCGAGCGACATCACCTCGGAAAACGACGTCATGGAAGCCGGCAATGGAGACCGGTTTTCCGGAAAACTCCTCAAAATTGAAGACGGCGTCGCCACCTTTCAAACCGAATTCACCACCTTCGAAGCCCCCTTGGAAAGAATTTCGCGCATTGGGTTTCACGCGGAAACCCGGGGCACCGCCCGCAAAAAAGCCGGAGACGTCCGCCTGCGCATGCGTAATGACGATCTGCTGACCGTCAATGTCGACACCTTGGATATGAAGGAACTGACAGGAGACTCGGAAAATTTCGGTAAAATCAGCGTAGAACGCGAAGCCATTTCCGGCTTCGAGTTCAACCTCTACCACGAGGACCGCGAAGAGACCCTCGGGCTTTGGTAATCCCCACACATCGAAATCCCCTTCCCCCAACGCGACCTGCACCTCCGCAGTTCCAACGTCAATTTGAAGGGCACCCGAGGGGAATAAGAGGTCAGGGGCGTGACGAATATCATCCCATCATTCTGTCCCATCCCACCCGCCATCATTCTGTCCTCTCATCATTCTGTCCTCTCTCCTTCTTTCCCTCTCTCCATTCTTCCCGCCCCATCATTCTGCCGCAGATCGTTCTGACAGGTTGATTTTTCAATGCAAAATCGTTATGCGTCAGTACTTAATGATCACCCCCGCATTCTTAGACCCCTCGGACCCGCTTGCCCATCTGCGCCCCGAACACCCCCGTCTCCTGCTCCTCCCTGACCGCGCCGAAGCTCTCGCAGCGCAGTCCCAAAACGACACCCGCCTTTCCTCCCTTTTGCAAACGCTCGATCGAGAGGCCGAAGATCTGGCCCACGCCCCCCGCTTGACCCGGGTACTCGACGGACCCGGAGCCTACCGCCTTCTGGAAACCAGCCGCGAAACCCTCCGCCGCATCTTCCTTCTCGGCATTCTCCACCGCCTCTCGCCCTCTCCCAAATACATCGCCCAAGCCCGCGACATTCTCCTGAATGTCGCAAACTTCTCCGACTGGAATCCCCCACACTTTCTTGACACCGCGGAAATGGCCGCCGCCGTCGCCATCGGATACGATTGGTTTTATCATGACCTCTCTCCATCCAACCGCGAAACCCTCCGCGAGGCCCTCATCCGCCACGCCCTTCGCCCCGGCATGGAAGACGAATGGTGGATCACCTCCACCCACAACTGGAACCCGGTCTGCCACGGCGGCCTCTCCTTGGCCGCCCTCGCCATCGCCGAACACCACCCCGACCTCGCCCGTTCCACCCTCGCCCGCACCCGCGATCACCTTCCCCTCGCCCTCGAATCCTACGCACCCGACGGCGTCCACGAGGAAAGCCCGTCCTATTGGGACTACGGCACCGGTTACCTCATCCTCCTCGCCACCGCCCTTCACACCGCCATCGACAATACGTGGGGCATTTTCGACGCCCCCGGCATCGAACAAACCTTCGCCTACCGCCTCCACGTCATCGGACCCACCGGCGATGCCTTCAACTACGGCGACGGCAACCCCCACAGCGAGCCCCTCGTCCTTCATCCCATTGCGGCCCGCTTTCTCAACCGTCCCGGTTTCGCCGCCGCCGCCCTTCCCACTTTGACCAAGCTCCAACGGAATCGCCTCGCTCCCCTGGCCGTCATCGGCTTTCCCGACGAGAGCCTCTCCGCCGACACCACAAACCTTCCCCTCGACTTCCATGGCAAAGGCCAACTCGAATTCGTCTCCCTGCGCGGCACCTGGCACGATCCCCTCTCCCCTTGGATCGCCCTCCGCGCCGGCACCATCCAGGTCAATCACGCCCACATGGACCTCGGCACCTTTGTCTTCGAAGCCGGCGGCATCCGCTGGGCCCACGACCTCGGCAAGGAAGACGCCATCTACGCGGGCAGGGATGCCTGGGGACTGCAAGCCGACTCCCCGCGCTGGAATTATCTCCGCGCCGGCGTCCATTCCCACAACACCCTCGTCCTCGATCAAGACCCCCAAAACGTCCTCAATCATTGCCCCGTCACCAAGTTCCGCACCCAACCCGACCATGCCTCCGCCCGCATCGACCTCACCCCCGCCTGGCCGGAAAAAGCGGACGCCATCACCCGCACCTTCCACCTCGAAAACCACCGCAAACACTTCCGCCTCGTCGACGAACTCACAAACCCCCGACTCAATACCTTTCTCCGCTGGCAATGGGTCACCTCCGCCCGCATCGAACTCGCCGACAACCGCCAAAGCGCCCTGCTCCACCAACAGGACAGAACCCTCCGACTCGAAATCCGCTCCCCTCAACAAGGCGCCGCCTTCGACATCGCCTCCCTCGCCCCCCCCACCCCGTCCGAAGCCCCCAATACCGGCTTTCAAATGCTCCACATCACCTGGCCCGCCCCACTCCCCCATTCCGCGCGCCTCGAAGTCCTCATCCACCTCATTTGATCATGGGCTTTTCATTGATCCCTCCCAAACCATGAATACCGCGCCGACCTTCTCTCCACGCGCGGTCGCGAAGCGTCTTTGGAGTGAGGTAGCGCCGGGAGGAGCGACCAGAGCTGCCGCTTTGGGGAGTTCGGAGTGCGGAATGCGGAGTTTTCCTCCCCATCATTCTGTCCCATCCCCAACCCATCATCATTCTGTCACCTCATCATTCTGTCCCGCATCATTCTGATTTGGGGCGTAGTGTCCCCGCCTCTTTCCATCGGCCCGCCACGTGCATGCGCAGCGGGGTGGGGTTGCGGCGGTCGCGAATGATGCGGCGGTGCAGCAACACCTCCGCCATCTCGGCCGCACTGGTCCCCAACACTTCCGGCAACGCGTCGATGCCCGTGCACGGCTCCCCCGCCACCGCGATCAGCGCCACCCCCGCGTCACCGGGCACATCCAGCCCTTCGGCCCGCAACCACTCCACGGGCCAACCGTTTACGGAAAGAACCACGTCGGGCTGGTGACGATGGAACCAACGAAGAAATTGACCGGAATCCTCGTGGGTGTGAAGCAGTGGAGGGATGACCGTGATCTGTTTGTCCTGATGCTGATGTTCCAGATACCCCCCCAACCAGGCGCCCCCCGTTCGCCAAACCGTTTCTTTGGGCAAATACAAACCGATGCGTTGATACCCTCTGGCCCGCACCTCGCGCCAGAGCTGTTGAAAATTCTCCCAATAATCGGATTGAACCGTGTGATGTTGCGGATACAGGTCCGAGGGTCCCAGGGTCACCACCTCAAACGAATCGTCCTCGACCACGATCGGCAGGGGTTCGCCCGTGGGCGGCAACGGACCCAAAATGATTCCCTGCACGCCCCGATGACGCAATTGGCGCAACACCGACGGCAAATTCTCACAATTCCTGCCCACGGAGTGGGGCTCAAATGAAAATCCCCGCCGCATCACCTCCTCTCTCAGGGTCCGCATCAAATCTCGGTAGAAAGCCGCGCGCTCCAACAGCTCAAGGCTTTCCCAATTATGTAGAAACGCAATCGCCTGCCATCCCGAGGATTCAAGGGTTTGCTGAAAACGGTACATCGCCAAAGCCCCGAGGGCGGGATCCCGCCGGTATCCCAGTTGCTGGGCAATTTCATTGACCCGCTCCCGGGTTGCCGGCGAAATATCCCCCAACCCCCGGAGCGCCTTGGATACCGCCGCCACGGAAAGTCCCGCGACGTCCGCGATATCCCGCAAGGTGACTCTTTTCGACGGTTGCATGGACCGAACCTGCCCTTAATTGAGTAAGCTGTCAAGGGAATCGTACACAGGACATTCCCCATATTTTGGAAAAATCGGAAACGTATACAACCCAAATAAAAAAGCGGCGGAAGACCGCCGCTTTGGGAAAGATGCCTTGCCGAACAATCAGCGTTTCCGGGCACGCATTCCCACGGCGGCCAGCAAAGCCACGCCAATCAGGATCAGGCTGGAGGGTTCGGGAATCACCGCACCATTCAGGCTGACCGTGTCGAGCCGCACTCCAGAAGCACCACTTCCCGCCTCATTGGCAAAGTAGATGCGGAAATCGATCCCGGCAGTTGCATCCAGATTCTGAAAGGCCGCTCCGCTCAGATCCACCACTTGGTTTTCCGGAGCGGACATAGTATCACCGCCTCTGCCCGTATACTCAAAGTTCTCAGGTGCAAGGAAGCTTTGGTGGTTATTTACGCTGGACGTCACATTAAATAAGGTCGTTTCAGGATTTCCACCTTCCGAAACCGCTCCGATGGCAAAACGAAGATCGCTCAAGTTTAATGGATCTTCAGCGGTAATGGTGAAATGCCAATAAGTGGCATCCGTTACCGCAAGGGAGGTGTTCGTGGTAAATTCAAAGACACTGACTTCCGGGGTATCGGAATTAAACGTTGAGAACCTGAGATTTCCGTCATCCCCATCAGGATGTTCATTCACATCAAAATCACTGCCCGAGACCGGTCCCGTAATGCCGGAGGCTATCGTGGTCGGACTCGCCGTGGTCGTCGTGCTTCCGGCGGGATCTTCAAAATTATATTGCAGCAACACGTCCGCTTGGGCTGTCGGAAACAAACCGGCGGCGGCCAAGGTCAAAAGGATGCGGATTGAGCGTGTGAATCGATTTCTGTTCATGTGAATCTCCAGAGTAGGGTGAATGTTGACGTTTTTATTTTACCCTACTTTCGGCCTGACAGTCAACGGACTGATTCACTTAAACAGTTAAGTTTATGAAATTGTGCTGATTCTCAGCAAAGATCACACGGACTCAGGATATAATCAGAGGTCGGATGGCGTGAGGGCAGAGGTACTTTGGCGAAACGAATTTGGGTGGAAAATACCTGTTGCTATTAGGTGATTCGCGAAGTCTCGCAGATTTAACCGCAAAGTAAAGATGTAAGTACATTATGTTGACCTATTTACAATTTCGAAAAAAATTTGACACCAGGTGCCAAAACGAAGCAAGAGGCCCGGGGAGAGCCATGGGGGTGAGCGGGATCCCCGCATGAAGGAAGAGGTACGAATGAAAAATCAGGGCTTCATATGCAGCAAGAAAAGCATCCCCACCCCACGTTTACGTCGTTCCTTTCACGTGGTTTTCCCACACCGTTCTGCAGCCTCTTAGTCAACCATCCGTTTGAAACAGAGGTACACTCCTTCAACACCGCCGCCCCTTTCCCCTCAAATATCATCCGCCGATAATTCCCGCGATTGATCACATGGTGAAAACCTCCAGCAAACTCGATTCTCAAAGGTCGTGGCATTCTTCAATTTAAGAAAATCGTCCACTCATTTGTCAAGAGTCAAGATCTGACGTCTTACCCGCTCAGTTGCTTACTGCTGGGCGCGTGAACGCGCCTCTGTGTTCAACTCTTCCTGAAGCGCTTCGGCTTCCTTCTGGTTGTTGAACAGAAAGGCCTCGCCCTGGTAATAGACCGCATAGCGGTCGCCGGGAAAATCGGGACCATCATCGATCAGGACCGCATCATATTCATGTAAGGCGATACGGTCTTCCAAGACCACGCCATACAAGGAGGCCTCCCCCTCACTCAAATATTGATAGCGCTCACCGTAAATCGAGGCCTTGTAGAACTCGGCATCTGGAGTGCCATCGTTGATAACCACATCGTAACTGATTTCGCAGGCGGCGCTGTGTTCTTCATCAGAGCCGTGGTTACAGGTTGCTAAAACCCCGTAGAAGCCGACTTCGGCAATTGGTTTTTCAACCCATTTGCGGATGGCTTCGGGCAGACGTTCGTGCTGCCGGGGCGTGATGGCCATGTCCAGAGCCCGTTCCGGGTCTTCCAGAATCCACTCCATCATGGCTTCTCTCCGATGTTTGGCCAATTCGAGCCCGGTTTGCAACCGGATGTTGCGCTCTTCGGCATTATCCGGTTCGGCTTGCTTGATCCATTCACTGAAATTTTCAGCGGGGTTTTCCGGATCCGGGACCTTTGCGGTTTCCTTTTGGGACTCGATTTCGCCGAGCGTTTCTTCCTCTGCTTTTTCAGAGGCATCAGCCGCATAGGATTCACTCTGCGGGGGTGGTGTTTTCACATCCCCTTCCTCTTCAGAGCGGGATTGAGCTGTGTAGATGGCAAAAACAGCCGCCACCAACACCAGACTCAAAAGAGCCCAGAGAAAGACTTTCTTTTGGGTGAGATATTTCATAAATGGATCAGGGCATAGTTACGCGCAGGCGATAAAACCCACGGATGTTGGGAGCGGGTAGGCTGATGATATGTTCCTGACCTTCATCCACCAACCCTTCTTCCCAGCCTGAAACCGGCGACCAGTCCTTCAGGTTGTTGGAGGATTCGAGGAAGTATCTGCGATTGGGAAGGGAGTGGAAGCGGAACTGAATGGTGGCTTCACTGCCGCCCTCGTTCTCCATTTCGATTTGCGTGATCCGCACCTGATCCGCGGGGTCAGTAGGGTCTTCTCCCAGCAGGTAGGCTTCACGCAGGGTTACGGAACGACCGCCTTTCATTACGTACGTGTTGTCCGGGTCGGCGGATTCATAGCCATAAGTTTGGAGCCAATCTTCAAAAGCGGCATTTTCATCCGAAGACTGGCTAATCGCAGCCAGGGTATCGCGAGCGGTTTTAATCTCGCCGTCGGAAGCGGTAAGGCGCAGAACATGGGTGCCCGCTTCGGTGAAGAGCACCGTGGTGGATGTTTCTGTTGTATCCGTAAATTCCGCGGTTCCCGGGCCGGAGTGGTGCAGCCATTGTGTGGTGACAGCCCCTGGAACCTGCGGGAGACCGTCGTCTGTAATCATGGCTTCCAGGTCCAGGTATTCTCCGGTGGGGCCTTCCGGGCTGATATTGTAACCGATCCACGGCCCCTGGTTTTCGTAGGTCATTTCCCCGTCGGCAATATCTGAAATCGCGCGCTCGGTCAGGGCTCGGCCCTGATAAACCGCGGCGTCAGCCATGCGACCGATCAATGAACGGTTCTCGCCAACATTAAGGGTTCCAAGGGTCACGCTTCCGGAACCGGTAGGGACGAAGGTTCTGGGTATGGAGTAAGTGCCTTCAAGTTCGCCGTTGAAGTAAATGCGCAAGCGTTGTGATTGAGATAGCGTCCCATCGAAAACCACCGCGACGTGGGTCCATTCGTTGGCGGGAATGGCTTGGCTGCTGGTTATCCGGTCGCTGCCAATATCAACGGACAAGCCGTTGTTGTTGTGCATAAACATGGACCAGGAGCGCTCATTGTTCTGGTCGATGCGCTTGGAGAACAGGCCCCGAACATTGTTGTTGTTTTGATCCGGGTGAACCCGGAAAAGGAAGGTCATTTTTTCGGCCCCGTGCAGTTCGGTCGCTTCCGGGACATGCACGTACTGGTCGCTGCCCGTAAAATGAAGTCCGCCGTCCGGGTGCCAGCTAGGACCGCCCTCCAATGTTCCATGGAAGCCCGATGTCGAGCTGTCCTGAGCCGTGGTACCGGATGTTTCAGAAAGACGCAGCCAGAGGGCCAGGTCCTCCAATGGAAGCGTCCCTTCATCAGAAGTTTCGCCGACGGTTACAAACAAGGTGCTGGAAGAACTTTCCTCTTCATTGCTGGCGGTGAATTGAATTTCGTACTCGCCCAAGTGGCTGAACTCGACCGCGGTATTGATGGAATCCGGAGTCTCAAAGACGACCGTTGCACCTTCCGGGGCGCTGACCACCGACCAGCTCTGGTCCAACTCTTCCTCCGACACCACATTGTCGGTGACATTCCCTTCGACGATCAAAAGAACCTCTTCCGGGATATACAGGTTGGATATAGAAGGGCTGGAGACCTCGATTTTCGGTGGAAGCAGGGAGCCGGAGGTGTCGACGATCTGTATCCCATTGACCGCGCGGCGGGTTTGGATGACTTCCAGCAGGAATTCCGGATCTTCGAGGTCTCGGAAGACCACATAGTTACCCAGGATTTCGCTTTCGGGGGCGGTTGAGGAGGTTGCGGTCGCTTCCTTGAACCCGACCCAGGTATCATAGAGCGGGTAGTCGCCGACGCCGTCCCCGGCGGTAATTGCGTTTTTCCCGAAGCGGCTCTGATTTCCGATGCGGTATTCCCCGACCTGAGTATCGCTGGTATCGCTCTCGTTGATATCGAAGTAAACATAGACATCATAGACTTCGTAAGGAATGTCCTCTACCAGCACTTCCCTCGGGTTGCCACCGTCCCGTGACCAGAAACCCCGCCGCATCAGTTTTCCGTTGGGTGTGGAAGTATCTGCCGTGGTAACGACCATCCCATTGAGGTGTGTGAAGCGGACCCGCAGTGAGGCGGTGGTGGTTTCACCGGTGTGGTCCTGCAGGTTATCCTGGGTTACATCGGTGTTATTGCCCCCGGCAATATTGATCCAGTTCGGGGCGGCATAGACCGCACCGGCAACTTCGCTCGACGCCAGCATGGAGTCGCTGCCGGTTCCTGTGTGAAAGTTCACACTGATCACCCGGGTGAGAGCGACCCCGGTGACCTCGAAGTCAACTGTCTCAGACAGGCTCCATCGGCCGGTGGTATCCGTGGCCATGGCCCGGATATGCTTTTCCCCGGCAGAAACGTTTTCCCAGAGGAAATCGTACGGGGCTTCCGTAACCGTAGCGATCAGAGCGGAATCGTGGAAAAACTGAACTTTTTCAATGCCGTCCGCATCGGTCGCATCTGCGGAGAGCAGGATATCCTCTCCAACGGTAAAGGAGTCTCCGTTTTCCGGTGAGGTGACCTCGACTTCAGGGGACAGGTTTTCCTCCCAATCCGTCTGGGAGAAGTTGTTGGAACTGACTTCAGTGCGCTCGTTCGTTAGCGTGCTCCAGGAAAGTTCCAACTGCTCGTTACCGCTGCGGTGGAAGTATTCCAGACGTATGGAGTGCGCTCCTGAGTCCAAAGCAATGTTGCCTTCGGTTTCGATCGTGGAACTTTTTAATCCGTCGAAATCAATCGCCAGGGTGTCTCCGATCCAAAGCCGGGCACCGTCGTTGCTGATTAGGTGGAAGGTGTAAACATCGTCTTCGGGGACATTGATGTAGCCTTCGAAAACAAATCCAAAGTCTTCATTTTGTTCGCGCGGACTGATGGAGACCGTGCTCACCGTGCCACTTTTCTCGGGTATGAGAGAGTCAAATTGGGGCAAGCTGTTCCAGACCCCTTCGTAATAGCGGTAATGGAGGCCTTCAAGCGAGGCCGCTGGAGGGTCGGGTTGCTGGAAGGGAACCGAGTCGACATTCACCCAGGCTTGGGCTGTGTCGGTTCCACCTTTCATGTCAGAGACCGTCGCCTCCATTAAATAGAGCCCGGAACTGGACCAGGTATGGGTTTGGGTTTCAGAACTGACCAGATTGTACCCATCGTCACCGAAGTCCCAGTCGTAGGCCAGTTCATCTCCATCCGGGTCGGATGCATTGAGCGTCAATGACAATGGCGTACCGGTATCGACTACGTAGATCGACTGATCGAAGGAGGCGACCGGATTTCCGTTGTCCGGAAATTCTCCATAGTTGATCACGACATCAATGTAGTGATGAGTGGATCCGTCTGCCGAAACGTTGCCACGATCAATCGGGGTAATATGCATGCCTCCATAGATATGCTCACCATTAACATGGGGGCCTTCACTGTAGGTACGACCGATCTTGATGGCACCATCATGATGGTCGTTGCTCTGCCGGGATCCCGGAGTGGTGTCAATGAAGTGGCTGCCGGAGTTGTGGTTCCCCGAGTCTGCGGTATAGTGTGAGTGGACCTGGACCGCGTGCGTATCCCAACTGTTGCGGCCTTGCTGTCCGGGGGTGGCCGAGGTGTGCCGATAGCCCAGGAAGATTTTTTTGTGTTGCCGGGCAGATCCGGTGACGGGAACCAAAAGCGAACGCACCCAGGTCTCCGGTAGCCGGGATTCCGGGTTGGTATGGGCAAACAGTCGGTAAGTGCCACTTTCGGTTACGGTCTCCACTTCGTTATCACCTTTGGTTAAAAAATGAAGCCGGGTTTTTAACATGGCGTTGAAGGGGCCACTCCCGCTCCCGCCCATCACATCCGCCCCATCTCCATATTCTATATGTTGCCCGGAGGCGTTGCGGGGAATGCCGTCATTGCCGATCCAGCGGTTGGCGTGAAAGACGCCCCAGTTGTGACCCAACTCGTGGCGGACAGTCCCCCCGCTGAGGGCGTTGCCGGAATAGGAGAAATCCCCGTGGACATAGGCCAGCCCGGTGGAACTGATCAGTTTCGGGTCACCGGTCACCTGAATTCGGTCGAATATTGATGGATCCAGCTCACCGAAGCTGTACTCGCCACCCAAAGCCCGGACGGCGGATATGGTGTCGCTTCGCAGTAATCCAAAGTTTGATCTGTACTCCTGCACTGTTCTGGGAAGGTCAACCCGGAGGACCTCCAGCTTGGGGACGACATACTGGTCTTCTTCGCCGGCATTCATGACTTTTGGGCCAAACCAGGTTTTGCGAAATGACTGATCGAAATAAAACCGCGAAGTGTTGTCCAATTCCGCTTCCAACTGTGCGAATGATTTTTGAGAAGATTCGTTCCCGTCAACCGGCACCACATACACAAACAGCATGGTTTGAGGGCCGAGTTGATGGGAGTGAACACTCGAGGGGGTATAGGGCTCCGTGGGCGGGTTGGGGCCGCCGGGCAGGTTGTCCAAGTCGTAGACAACGTATTCTGCCTGGCTGACCAGAGGGTAAATTAGAAGGCTGAGGAAGATTCCTGTACGGCGGAAAAATTGAGAGAGCAGCATGGGCAGGTTTTTTTTAAGGGTTCGTGGTAAATTCAAAGACACTGACTTCCGGGGTATGGGAATTAAACGTTGAGAATCTAAGATTTCCGTCATCCCCATCCGAATGTTCATTCACATCAAAATCACTGCCCGTGACCGGTCCCGTAATGCCGGAGGCTATCGTGGTCGGGCTTGCCGTGGTCGTCGTGCTTCCCGCTGGGTCTTCAAAATTATATTGCAACAGGATCCCGGCATGAGCCACCGGAAAAAACCAGCGGCGGCCAGTGTCAAAAGGATGCGGATTGATCGTGTGAATCTCCAGAGTAGGGTGAATGTTGACATCGTTATTTTACCCTCTTTTCGGCCTGACGGTCAACGAGCCAAATCACTTAAACAGTTAAGCCAAAATGCGTATTAGCCCCTCTCATTCTGTCATCCCATCATTCTGTCCTCTGCAGTGGGTGGTGGGTGGAAGATACCTGGGTGGAAGATACAGGTGGAAGATACCTGTTGCTATATTGCTTTGAATACACCCGCAGGGTTCGGGCA
>JAFIGC010000062.1 GCA_020831635.1 Verrucomicrobiota bacterium
CTCTATTTCAAGGGCTTTCATTCTTCATCAATCCTCTCGAGGTCAGGTGTTCTGATCCTCGGCGTGGACAACGATGTGTTTGAATGCGAAATGACCCGGGTGCCGCTGAGCAGTGTGGCGGTTCCCTTCGATGAGATCGGCGCCAAAGCGATGGACCTCATGCTGACCCTGCTCCGGGGGGAACCACCGCCCTCCGAACCCATTCTCATCGGCCCCGCCCACGTGGAAACCCGCCTCTCCTCCGATCCGCTCATCTTCAAAGACGAGCTGGTGACCCGTACGGTGCGCCTGATCAGCCAGCCCCGCCCCGATCCCCTGAAAGTGGCCCAGTTGGCGGACGAACTGGGCGTGTGCCGCAAAATCGGCATCCAGAACTTCCGCCGTTTCGGCAAACTCTTCCAAAAGCGCTTTGGAAAAACGCCGAGGTCGTTCCAGAAGGAGCGATGACGAGTTTCGATTAATCCTACGATTATTTTGAACAGGAGGAGACAGAGAGAACAGAGAATACAGACGGTGGTTTTGCTCCGTTTCCTCTGTTCCCTCCTGCCCCCCTCCCCATCCTCCTGCTCCAACCCCGTTATGCCGTCAGGGCCTTTGAACCTTCAACCGGTAAAACATGGGGGTGGTTTCAGGCGCGAGGGGGACAATGACCTTCTCTCGTCCGGTTTCGCCGAGATTGTCCACGGTTTCGATGAAGGTCAGGGGATCCCATTGGTTTCCACTCAAATCCGTCGACCATTCGATGCCAAAATTCAAGGGCATTTCGTCAGGGGACCTTCTTTCATAGGTCAGCGAGGGCGTGCTTCCGGTCTGTATGAGACGGAGGAGTCCGGGGCGTTCGGAGGACCAGGGATTCCAGCCCATTGCCAGTCGTTCCCGCCGGGTGGAGCCGTCGCCCAAATCGTCCGCCAGCCAGTCAACCGGGGCGTCGCCATAGTGACGGTGATGCCAGGCCCGGTCGCGCTGGTCCGGGGTTTCGGCAAGGGAGGCGATCTCCGCAGCGGAAAGCGCGCGCCGATAAATTCGCACCTCGTCCAGCCGTCCCGGAAAGTGACGGGGAGTCGGGTGGCTGTCCTTGCCAATCTCCACGGGGGTGACGGCAGTGTCGATTTCTTGATCCACGGTGCTGTAAGGCGTGTCCTCCACTCCGTTCACATAGAGTTTGAGTTGGTTGGTGTTGTTCGCTCCTTCCGGCAGCACCACCGCGACATGATGCCACTCGCCGTCCATGAGGTTCGTATTGCCCCGTCGATACCCACCCGCCACCTCAACCCGCAGTTTTCCTTGGTCGGCGGTTTCACTTTCCAGGCGCACATACCATTTTTTTGTCGGGGAATCCTGTCCCCAGGCCGCGATCGATCCGTGCCCCCCCGTGCGAATCCAGGAGGTGACGGTCCGGGGGGTTGCCCCGCCGGGAGGCAAGTAGTCGTTGACAACCTGAATATGATCCGCAGTCCCGTCCAGTTCCAGGGCAAGACCCGAAAGACCCTGCACCCAAACGGCGTTCGGTCCCATCACCGTACCCGCCGCTCCGCCCCCCGCGTCCCGGATTTCGACGCCTTCGCCTTCGTCCAACGGCAACCAGAGGAGTTCGGGGTCGCGATAGATGACCGACACGGTGACGCGGGCGGAGGTGGTCTCGGTTCCGTTGCTGATGCTGTAGTCGAAGTGGTCCTCGCCATAAAATCCGGTGGCGGGGGTGTAGACCAAGTTTCGGCCCTGGACGTTCACCCCGCCCTGAAGGGGATCGGTGAAGTCGCTGACGTGCCATTCCGGGGGCGCGTCCTCGGCGATCACCGGGATCTACACCGCCTGGGTGCCTTCGGTTTGCGTTTCCACGTCGAAGGCCTGTGGCGGGCCTGCCAGCACGAGATTCTCGGAGGGAACCGGCTCTTTGGCAAAACCCGGACCCGACCAAGACAGGGAAAGGTGTGGGGTCCCGGCTCCGGCGTGGCGGGTGTGGAGTCGGTAAGGATGATGGCCTGCTTCAAGGCGGATGGACCCGGAACTGATTTCGATGTCGCCGGGATAGCTGAAATCGGCGTCCAAGAGCAGAATATCGTGCAGACGCATCACCGCCCCGGTGTCCGTATTCAGAAAGAAGGTGTAGTCGCCGGTGGCGGGAACGTGCAGCCAGCCTGTGAAACGGAACCCGATGTCATGGTCCCGGGGACGGTCGGAGAGGTCGAATCCCTGTACGGTGGTGTCCACGGCGGGAACAAGACCGTCGAAGGCGGTGACGTGGGGGAGGTCGGCCTCGAAGATGCGGACGCGTACGCCGGGCACGGCACCGGGGAGCGGATACGCGGGCACGGCGGCGGTGTCGTAGGCGCGGGCGGGAGACCCGTCGGGATCGTGCGGATGCACCCGCCTCAGTCGCAAGACCGCATTCTGGAAATCGCTTTGGGCGGGCACGTCGGGATTTCCGGCCAAGTTGACGGTTTCCTGAGGATCGTTCAAAGGTTCATGCACCCGAAAGGCGTCGGTGGCGGACTGCACGTTGTACCGCACCCCTTTGACCCCGTGGAGATAGAGGGCCTGCATGTGCCCTCGAGTGGCATTTCGGTGACTGTCGTGGAAGTCCGCATAATTTGGAGTGCTCGCATACCACTTGGTTGTATACTCGACATAGACGGTTCCGGGAAGAGGCGGGGAGTCGCCGCTGAGTTCGTTCAACAGGGAAACTCCGTCGGAACGGAAGGGGGCGGGCACGCCCGCGAGTTCGGCAAAGGTGGGCAGCCAGTCATGGAACTGGGAGGGATGGGTGCTGACCCGCCCGGCGGGAAGCACGTTGGCCCAGCGCACCAGGGTGGGGACGCGGATGCCTCCTTCCCACACGTCGCGTTTGATGCCGTCCAGCGGACCATAGGTACGGAAAAATCGGGGGTCCTGGGCCGGACTTCCTCCCCCTTGCCCCCCCTCGTGGTGGGGGCCGTTGTCGGAAGTGAACACAATCAGGGTGTCTTCGGCGATTTTCAGATCGTTCAGCAGGGCAAACAGATCCCCCATGGCATCGTCGAGACGGCGGACCATGGTGGCGTGACGCTGGGCGTGGGCGGGCCAACCCTGCGAGGCGTAGTCGGGGTGGATCCAACTGTCGATGCTGCCGGAGGCGGTGTTGATGACCGCACCCGGCGTACCCGTCCATTGCACCCCGCCGTTCTCGCCGCCTCCGGCGGGATAAGCTTGGGTGGGCACTTCCAGCCGGGCGTGGGGGGCCGTGTAGGCCAGATAGAGAAAAAAGGGCTGTTCGGGCTGATCTTGATGATGTGCTTGAATCCAGTGCTTGGCCCGTGCGGTGAAGAGGTCGGTGGAATAGGCCTTGTCGAGATCGTCCGTGATCAGGGTGTGGTTTTCATAAACGCGCTTGTCGAATTCTTTGGGGTAATGAAAGTGGGCGTCGAGGTGATGCATAATGCCAAAGTAAAAATCAAAGCCGCGGTTGAGGGGATGCCCGGGAAAGCCGTCGTTTTCGTCGCCGCTGACGCCCCATTTGCCGATGGCGGCGGTGGCGTAGCCGGCGTCCCGCAACAGGGTGGCCAAGGTGTGGTTGTCCTCCAGCGCCTTGTCAAACTCGTTGTCGCGCACATTGGCGTGACCCTGGTGCATGCCGGTGAGCAACGATCCCCGGGCCGGGGCGCAAACGGGGGAACTGGCGTAATGACGCTTCATGCGCACCCCGTCCGCCGCCATTTGGTCAAGATGCGGAGTGTGAAAACCGGGGAGACCCTGAGAACGGCGGAAATTCTGGTAGTACACCCCCACGTCGCCGTAGCCCAGGTCGTCGGTGAGCACGAACACGATGTTGGGACGGGGAGGCTCGGCAAACAGGCGGGTGTTCAGAGTCAGACCGAGTCCGAGGAAAAGCGGAAGAAAAAATTGTTTGCAAGACAGGGTCATGGCGTGGCCTCCGGTCGCGGAATGAATTCGCAAAATGTGAAAAGAAAAAGAGAGCGCGTGGGACAAAAAAAAGGGCAGCCCGAGGACTGCCCTTCTGTGGGGAGGTGAACCCGTAGACGGCATTAGCGGCGCGGACGCAGGAATGCCAGGCTGCCCAGGGCGATACCGAGGAGCACGATCGTGCTCGGCTCGGGAATGGCGACACCGCCGGTAAAGATGGCGTCGAGTTCGGTTTCTGTGAGTGCGCCGTTATAGATGCCGACCATGTCATTGCCGCCCGTGAAGCCGCGTCCATCTTCCAATTGGTCGCCGCCAATAATGATATTTGGATTCGAGTTGTCCCCAACCGTATCCGCAGCATTTGTATCAATGGGCCGCGCACCGAAAGATGTCGGACTCAGGATGCCGGTGCCCCCGACGTAAAAGGATGAAGTATTGGTGTTGCCATCAAAGATCACGGCAACCATGTTCCAACCCTCATCTCTGAAGTCCTTGCTGTCGTTGAGTAAGAATCCACCGCTCACTTCCGCACGCAAGTAACCATCTCCGTCAATCAGCAAACGAAGGTCGGCCCCATTCGTGGCTCCTCCCTTGGGCGAATAACTGATGATGGAACCATTTCCGGCGGTGGGATTGATCCAGGCGACAAAGGTTTTGGCGCCTGTGCCGTCGAGTCCACTGCCGCTCACATTGGTGTTCAGGGTGTTTGTGTCATTATCCCCGTTGAACAGAAGTGACGCGGTGGAACCGGGAGCCGTACTGGCCCCTCCCCAGGTTAACCCCGATGCGGTGCTGAAATTCGCGCTGTCCGTGGCGTCGAGATTTTCCTCCGTGTTGGTCACTTGGTTCCAAGTGAGACTGCCTCGTTGGAATTGTGTGGTGGTGTTGCCGGAGCCTTCATTGAGATCCCAGGCCGCATAGATGGTGGCAGCGGAAGCACTGGTCGCCATTCCCAAAAGGAGGGCGCTAAGGGTAGTGATGGTTGTTTTCATTTGCATGGTTTTCTCCGTGATGTTTTCCCGTACGCGGGAGGGTATGGTTTCAATTACAAGCACACCTTAGCACATGCCCGGCACCCATGATTTCCTTTTTGGTAAATATGTTTTTCAAATCTGACCAATTTCCGCTATGCTCTCCACATGGCATCCCTTTGCTCCATTTATATCAATCTTCCGCAGGCGGGTCTGCTGCAGTATCGGCTCATTGTGCGGGGACTGCTGCGGGAGGCGGAGTCACATTCCAATCTGAAAATCAACCTCTCTTCTTTTTTCTTTTTTTTGTTGGAGGATATGCAGGCGGGAATCGACCAGGGAAGAGTCGGCATCCTGACCGAGGGCGGGTTTCCGAACGGACCGCCGGGACTGCTGGGCAAGGTGCCCATGGTGGCCGTGCGCCAACCCCTGGACACCGGACGACTCCCCCGGGTGCTGATCGATCCCGGCAGTGTGGCCGAAACCGCGTTCGCCCATTTTAGTCAGCAGGGTGTGACACATTTCGGGGTGTTCCACAACCTGGACCCCCGGGAACCGGAGGGGCTCATCCGCTCCGAGGCCTTCACGGAACGGGTGCGGAAAGAAAAACTTCACGTCCACGCCTTTCCCAATGGTCCCCGATGCGCAGAAACATGGGGCTTTCGCAAGCAGATCGACGACCTGGCGGACTGGCTGCGGGAACTCCCCGCTCCCTGCGGTATTCTCGCTGGCGACGACGAACATGGTCAGCGACTACTCATGGCGGCGGCGGAGGCCGGAGTGACGGTTCCAGGTGACATGTCGGTGATCAGTTACGGCAATGACGAACTCTTCTGAGAGGCAATGCACCCCTACATTTCCCTGAGCAGCATCGAACCCAAATCCGAGGTGGTGGGCCGCGAATGTCTCCGGGTCCTGCTGGACGAGATCGAAGGGCGGCCCCGCCAACAGCGCATCACCTGGGTTCCCTGCGGTCCCGTTATTCGCCGGGAATCCACCGACCGACGCTTCGCCGATTTCCCCTTCGTCTCCCGCGCGGTGAAACGCTTCGAGCAGGACATGGCTGAGATCGGCTCCGCCCGGCAACTCGCCGACACTCTCGGCATTTCCCACAACACGCTCAACACCATGTTCCGCGAAGCCACCGGCTCCTCCACTTGGGCCTATTTCCGCAAACGTCGCCTGGACCATGCCAAACATCTGCTCGAAACCACCAACCTCGGCCTGGCCGACATCTGCGCCGAAACCGGCATCAACACCGTCTCCCAACTCAGCCGCGACATCAAATCGACCTTCGGACAAACCCCGCGGGAGATTCGGGGGGGATAAGCTGTATCAGGAACGGATCCCGAAGCGGTCTTCGCCCTCACCCGCAGCGCCCAGTTCTCCAACCACAGTCCAGAGGCCCAAGTCGCCAAAGCCGCCCTGGTGGCCGACGGCGTGGAACGTCTGCAAGTCCACAACCTCAACCTCCGCTGGCCCGAAACCGCAGGCGGTCCCGACTTCGCCGCCGGCTGGTTCCGCAACGGCAGCCAACACATCGACGCCCCCTTTGCCAAAGCCAGAGGCAACGCTCAGGACTGGATACAAGCCGGATGAACCGCCAGGCCAAATTGCTGTGCCGCTGTGACCATTTCCCGGTCGAAACTCAGAAGTTCCAAATCGAACAATGAATGAACCAGCGCATGAAACATAAAAAGGTGGCCCGCATCCGCCGCCCGGAGGCCCACTCCACGATTCAAGATACGCAACTTCCCCATATCCTTGGTCTGAGGGGTCACCAATCCTTCTCCTCACGCATGGCCACCACAGAGTTCTCAATCTGCTTCCCATCACCTGCCGGACGCGGGGTCGGTACAAAATCATCCATTTTCCTACCCCACTGTGCGATGCGAATGCCATTCGCAGCCAAGGATTTCACCAATTCCGGTGGGGGGACATTCTCTTTGCCCCCGTCCTCTATGATCGGCGTTAAATACGCCACAGGTCGCTCCCGCACGCAAACCTCAATCGGCTCGCCCGAGGCTTCCATTTCGCGAAGATACTGCGACAAATGCGCTTTCAGTTGACCTACTTTCACTTTCATGATGACTAACTTGACCTGTTTTGGCCAAAAATCAAGTTTTTCCTTTCCTTGTAAAATCGGCTCATAAGTTATAGGAGAACAATATGGATTCCAAATATTAAATTCTTCTGGAATACGCCAATACCCGCGCTGTGGTCTACGAACTGTTTGAAAGCTTTCTCGAAGCAAAAACCTAATCCAAACTCCCAAGGCGGCAGCTAAAGCGACCGCACTCCGAAGGCGCTTCGCGCACACTCGTCATTCGTCACTCAAAACTCGTCATTCCCATGCCTCCCAACATCCTCATCCTCATGTCCGACGAACACCGCGCCGATGTGGCCGGCTTCGCTGGAGATCCCGTGGTCCGCACCCCCACCCTCGATTGGCTTGCCCAAGACGGGGTCGCCTTTGAAAACGCCTACACCCCCAGTCCCATCTGCGTGCCGTCGCGCCAATGTACCTTGGCCGGACAGTATCCACACACCTGCGGTTGCGAAGGCTGGACCGGCCTGAAACCGGGCCACATGACCTACGCCTCGCGGCTGGGTCAGTTCGGCTACCGCACCGCCGCCTTTGGCAAACTCCACATGATCGGACCGGATCAGTCCGGCGGCTTCCAATCCCGTCCCGTGGGCGACGTGAACTTCGGACAGACCCAGCCGGTCATCGAACCTTGGCGGGACACGCTTGCCGAAGATCCCCGCCATGTGCCGGGCATGAACAAGTGGTCCGACCGCAAGGAGATCGAACGCGCCGACCCCGGACCCGACAACCCCCACGATGTCCACAGCGTGGAGGGCGCGATCGATTGGATCCGCGAAACCTTCGTCGGCGACCGCTATGACCGCCAGAACGCGGATCGTCCACAGCTCATCCACGTCGGTCTGCATGATCCGCACTATCCCTACCAGTGCGATCCGGAGTTGTTCCGCTACTACCTCCCCCGCATGAAGCGGTACGAAATCGAGGTACCCTTCGACCACCCCTTCCTCGGCCTCAGCCCCTGGCCCCCGGAGCCCCTGCATGCGGGCGTTCACATTGCCGAACGCGACGTCATGCGCGCCCGGGCCGCCTACTACGGCAAGGTGGAAACCATGGACCGAAATTTCGGCGGAATCCTCCAAACGCTGCGCGACGCCGGACAGGATCTCGACGAGTGGATCATCGTCTATCTTTCCGATCACGGCGATCAACTCGGTGAACACGGGGTCTGGGAAAAGCAAAAATTCTTCGAGGGCTCCGTGCGGGTACCACTGATCATCCGCGCCCCGCAACACCTCCCCGTCGGAAAAACCGTCCCGCAGAACGTCAACCTCGTCGATCTCTTCGCCACCCTCTGCGACTTGGCGAAGGTCCAAACACCCGAAGGCCTCGACAGCCGAAGTCTGGTGCCCCTTGCGCGCGGCGAAGCAACCAACTGGCCGGACGACAGCCATTCCTACTTCCTCCAGCAGGGTTTCCGAAACGGCATGATCAAACAGGGTTCGCTTAAATACCACTGGTATCACCATGAAACCCGCGGAGAAATGCCGGAAGTGCTCTTCGACCTGGAGACCGATCCCCTGGAAACCCAAAATCTCATCGACGATCCCCGTTACACCGAAAAGGTCGAAGCCTTTCGCAAGCAAAGGACGATGTAATGAGCAAACTTATCCCATACATTGCGACATTCATACTGGTGTTCTGCCCATAAAATTCAGGAAAACACCTTGATGCGCTTTTTCCGCCCATCGGCATTTTCGGAATCAACGATATGCGCGCCCGTCATGTGAAACATCTGGTGCGCCATCATCCCTCCCTTGAGATTCCCCGTGATATCGCCATCATCGGCTGCGACAATGATTTCGACGACAGTATGGTTCGGCGGGTGCTGGATCAATTGCGCACACGTTATTACGAACCCCTCAGCACCTACGAACTCGCCCGCAAGCAAGGTCTCACCCCCCGGCATGTCCAACGTCGCTTCAAAGCCGCCACCGGAAAAACCCTCCAACAAATGCTCATCGAGATCCGCCTCGAAAAAGCCTGCGCCCTGCATCGGGACACCCCCCTCTCCATCTCGGAAATTGCCTTGGACACCGGGTTCACCGACCTGAACCGCTTCCCCGGCTACCTTTGCAAACGCTACGGTTGCACACCCCGGGATTACCGCAATCAGCTTCCTAAACCATGATCGAGTGCGGAGTGCCGAATGACGATACAACACGGGCACCCGGATGTAGGCTTTGCACCCCTTGGTCAGTCGGTCTCCCACCCCACAATATTCCGCTTCGCCTTGCTGAATTCGATGCCGACGCAGTGGACCTCCCGTCCGGCGGCGAGGTGTGGCTGGTCATAACCTTTTTCGAAAATCTGCGCCAGGGCCTTTCCCTCCGGTTCGTCCTCCACCAACTTGAACTCAAAGATCAAGGCACGATTATCGATGATCACTTCCATGTCCAGCCGCCCGGCGTTACTGCTTTTTCCCACGTGCAGGTGGAGACCGAGGGAGGCGAAAAAGGCATAAAAAACGCTGGCGTAGTAGCCTTCGTATTGGGCAATGGGGTTTTTCGTGTACCACTGGTGCGGAATGGAAGCGTAGAATCCGGTCATCAGATCCCGGATACCGTCGAGGTTGTTGGCTGAAAGAAGCTCGTAGAGCTTGGGGATCTGTTGGGAAACCTCCGCAACCCCGGGCGTCCAGTCCTGCATCAAAGTGCCCAAAAGGCTGGTCTCCACCTCCAGATTGGGGTAGCCCAGTATGTAGTTGTGTATCACACCTTGCTTTACGATCTCGCGAATGGTCAGATACCCCGTTTGGAAAAGAAGCGCCTCGATGCTCATACGGTCCACATCGAATGTGGAGAGCAGCGTGTGGGTGGCGTGTCGACGGTTCAGATCCGGGAGAAAAACGGGCCGTTTTTTCAGGACCTTCAGTAAAAACGAGGGGTTGCCTGTTTCATACCAAAAAGCCCGGTATTCCCCCAGATCAAAGAACTGCAGGACGTCAAAAGGATTATAGACTTTTTCCCCGGTCCAACTGTAGCCGTTGTACCAAGCCCGCATTTTTTCCCGGTCCACCCCCGCCATTTCAGGCGCGAAAACGGTGTCCACGTCTTCCTGGGTGTATCCGCAAATCGCCGAGTAACGTTTGTGAATGGTCAGGTCGCTCAGGTTGTTGAGCTTGGAAAACAAATTGACCTTGGAAAACTTGCTCACCCCGGTGAGCAGCACAAATTCGAGGTGGGCATCGAGTTCTTTGATGGCGGAATAGAAATCGCTCAGACCCTCCCGCATCACCCCGGCCACCGATTCATTTTCGATGTGGTCGAGAATCGGCTTGTCGTATTCATCCACCAAAATCACCACCCGTTGTCCGTGTTTGGCATGGGCGGAACGGACGAGGCGACTCAGGGAAAGTTTTCCTTCCCGAATGGAGGCCTCACGCACATCCAGTTGGTCTGCGAGGCGCTCCATCTGTTCCTGCAAACTGTTTGACAAGGCCTGTTGATCCGACACCCCGCCCTCCCCGAAACTGAAACGCAACACCGGATGTTTTTTTGACCAGTCCCAGTGCTTTTCCGCGTGTAAACCCGTGAAGAGGCGTTTGTTCCCCTCGAACAACTCCTTCAGTGTGTCCACAAAGAGGCTTTTTCCGAAGCGGCGGGGGCGGGAAAGAAAATAGTATGACCCCTCCTCCGCCAGCCGACAGGCAAAAGGGGTTTTATCGACATAATAGCAACATCCATCGCGGATTTTCGCGAAGTTCTGAATGCCAATGGGCAGTTTTTTACGAGGAAGTGCGGCGGTCATTCCGAATGTATAGCGTTTTTCAGGCAAAGATGCAAATTCATCTCACGGTGCGGAGATGGCGATTCGACCCGCCGCCAACGGCTGAAAATGAGCATAATTGTAGGTGAACAATTGCGTGCAGTTTCTTTTCAGAGCCGCGAACAGGTGCAATGCATCGTAGATTTGACCGCTGATGCGACCGAGATCCGCGCAAAGCTCTATGGCCTTGCTGTAATCTTCCGCGTTCAGATCGATGATATGAAGCTTGCGGCTAAAGTTGACCTCGATCAATCTGGCCGCTTCCGGTCCGGATATCCGCCGGGGAAGAGGCAGGGCGGTCAAAGTTGCGTAGCATTCGGCAAGGGTGTGGGTGCTGCAACACAACTCGTGGCCCCGTTTCATCTCGCTCACGAAACGGGCATGCGCCGCCGCATGATTCGGAAGTTGCTCCGTGACAACCGGAACCAGTGCGGAGGTATCGAAAAATACCCCGCTCATCGTCGCTCGGGTGGTGCCGGGGTTTCCATTGCGCGCATTTCACGAAGCTGGTTGATGAATGCGGTCGCGTCCAACTCCGACGGGGTCTCCGCGCATTGCACAAGCACGCCTTCTTTTTCAGCAAACCTGCCGGCTTGTTGTGGAACACGAAGTCGCAACCCGTCACCATCCGGAAGAATCTCGACTTCCGTGCGGGAAAGAAGGTGATATTTCTGGCGCAACATTTTGGGAATGACAACACGCCCGGCCTGGTCAATGGTAGTAATCATGGGAAAATGGTAATTCATATGGTGTAAGTCGTCAAGAAAAGAATTGTCATCAATCGGAACGCTATGATAAGGGACGGGCATGTTGATTCGCAATACGTTTTTTCTTTCGCTCTTGTTCTGCTTGCCTTTGTATGGAGACCCTGCCCCTTTCCCTCTACGGGATGTGGCGGTCCGCGAGGCAATGCTTTTGTCCGCCTGGCGCTTTCAGGCCGTGCCGTCGGGCGAAGAGGATGAGGTGGACTGGTCCGGCCCGGATTTCCGCGATGCCCGCGCGGCCTGGGATGAGGTCTCTATTCCCGCCGTGTGGGACCAGTCACCCGGAAACGTGCGCCGACCGGCCCCAAGCCAAGTGGGCTGGTTCCGCAAAGTGATCGAACGGCCGGAGGCTTGGGACGGCGAAGTCTCGCTTTGCTTTCTGGGGGTGAAGTACGTGGCGGATGTATTTGTCAACGGCGAATACCTCACCGTGCACCGGGGCGGTTACACCCCGTTTTTCGTTTCCCTGGGCATGGCCGAAGACCTGCCGGAAACCTTGGAAGTGTTGGTGCGGGTGGACAACCGTCTGGATGAACAAACCATCCCCAAGGCGGATACCGGCTGGGAAATTTATGGCGGCATCACCCGGGAAGTGTATCTGCTGCACCGTCCCCCCTCCCGCCCGGAAAATCCGTTTGCCCAAACCACGAAAAATGATGAAGGCGTTTGGCAACTGCACCTCTCCGCGGAAACCCTGGGAACCGCGGACATGCCCTTGCAGGTGCGCCTTAGCTTTGCGGACGAGGTTGTCGCGGAAGCCACCGTCGACGATTGGTCGGAGGGTTTGGACCTCACTCTGGATCTCGACGACCCCGCACTCTGGTCACCGGACGCGCCGCATCTGCACCAATTGGAATTGAGTTGGGCGGACGACCACATGCGCTTTCCCGTGGGCATTCGGGAAATCGCCTGGGAAAACGGACGCCTCAAGCTGAACGGTGAATTCATTTGGCTGCAAGGGTTCGGTCAACACGAATTTTACCCGCAATCCGGCCCCATTCTCACCACCGAACAGCGCCGGCAGGATCTGCGATTGATGAAAGACGTGTACGGCGCCAACACCCTGCGTACCGGACATTATCCCAACCATCCCGACATTTTCAACCTCGCCGATGAACTGGGACTTTTCACCTTCACCGAAATTCCCGCCTGGCAAAACCATCCCCGCATCCTCGCCCAAGACGATGTCTGGGAAACCTGGCTGGAGCCACAACTCACGGCCATGGTCCTTCGACATCGCAACACCGCAGGCCTTTTCTCCTGGGCGGTGCTTAATGAAACCGCCGGCGCGCACACCTTCGTACGCCGTGCCCGCGAACATATTCTCAGTCTCGACCCCTCTCGCCCCGTCTCCGCAGTGATCGCCAAGGACAGCGACCTGCGCATCAATCAAATCACCGATCTCGCGGCCCGAAACCTGCATTACGGTTGGTATCACTCCCGCAGCGTCTACGACTTGCGCGAAGGTTTGGAAATCAACCTGAACGCCAGCCAAGGCAATCCACTCTGGGTGGCGGAATTGGGCGGACAGGCCCGTCCGGGACGCCTCGGCGGTGGATACAGCGACGATGTCCGCGGCACCGAAACCTATCAGGATAAAATGACCCGCTTCGGCCTGCAATACATCCTCGCGAATGCCGACCGGCTCGTGGGCATTTCCCTCTGGACCTGGTCCGATTACCGCCGTGGCGGACGCGCCCACGACCACGGGGTACTTGGACCCGGCCGCGCCCCGAAAGTAGCCGCTTATACCGCCCTCAATCTCATGCGTCCGCCATTCCGGGCCCTGGCCCTCGAAAATGAAACCGTCATTCCCGTCGGCGAGGATTTCACCGCCGAACTGGCCGTATTCGCCATGAATCCCGCCCCCGGAAAATCCGTACGGCTCTCCTGGGAAATTCGCCATGGCAATGAAAGCGTGAACGGAGGCTCCCAAACCCTGACCTTGGACGAGGGACATGTCACCCGGGGCAACACCATCCAATGGACCATTCCCGACAACATCGACCCCGGCCTGCATCACTTGTATCTGGAACTCCACGACGAAGACGGCACCCGCCTGCACAGCCAGGCCCTTCCCTTCGAACCCGGCGAAACCACCCGCCCCGGCGTGCTTCGAGTCAAAGCGCCCGCGGACGGTCGCACCCGTACCCTGCAAGTGGCGGGCATGACCCTCTCCGTCTACCCCCATACCGGCCTGATTCTGCCCCTGCCCCCCGGGGAGTACGAAGCCAAGGCCGAAACCTGGGTCCAGGAATTCTCCATCGACCCCGCCCGGTTCACGGACTTGTCATGGGACTGAAAGCTTTCCTGCTCGCGATTTTTCTTGTCGCCGGCGTCGGGTCCCAATGGATCGCTTTCGACGACGACGAATTCCAGCATACCCACATGGCCTGGCTCATGGCCCGCGGCGAAGTGCCGCACCTTGATTTTTTCGAACATCATCTGCCCCTGTACCATTTGCTGCTGGCACCGTTCACCCTGGGAAATCCGGGACCGGATCGGATTCTCTGGCTTCGAGGCCTGAGCGTTCTGATTTTCGGCCTCACCCTTTGGGCCATGGACACATTGATCCGACGACGCACCGGACAAAAGGTCCCGGCGGTCATTCTCTTCGTGGCCGCGTCCCCGATTTTTTTCCTGAAAATGATCGAAGTCCGCCCCGAAGGCTTCTGCATCTTGCTGGCGTTCTTGGCGATGTTGGGTCTGGGGGGAAAGGATCGCAAAGTCTTTTGGGCCGGCTTTCTTGCCGGGGCCATGGTCATGGGCAGTCAGAAATTCATCTTTCTCGCCGCCGGCATTTTCGTCATCGCTTGGATGGAACACGGATTTCGGGGCGCGGTTCGTTTTGCTTTGGGCGGAGCCATCTCACCGGTGCTGATCTTTTTGTATTTTCTGGTGACCGGCGCCCTGCCCTTGGCCTGGGAACATTTGGTGGTGCTCAACGCGCAATGGAAAGAGACGTTTTCTCCAGCCATGTACGCGGGCATGCTCTGGGAAACTTCGGCCATTCTCCTGGTCACTGCCGGAGCGGGGCTGCTGGCTTGGCAAAAACCGCCCGCCGCCCGGGCCGCGCTCGTTCTCGTCGCGTTCGGAACCCTGGCCGTGTTTCTCGTCCCGATTCCATTCCGGCAAACGTTTCTCATGCTCTATCCCGGCCTTGTCCTCGCGTCCGCCCTCGGCTGGCAACATTTGGAAACCCTCGTGCCCCGGGGACGCCCGCGCACCTTTGCGGGCGCCGCCCTTCTGATCGCCGCCCTGCTCCCGGCCTTCGATGGCCTCCGCCACGAATTCTCCGAAACCCTGCACGAAGACATGGCCCTCATGCGCCACATTCACGAAGAAACGGAGGGACCCTTTTTCGATGGACGCGGTTTGGTGTATTGGCGTTCGCATGTCGGCTACTATCCCTGGCTGCACGAGGGTCTGATGATGATGCTGGACGAGGAGACCTACAGCCAAACCACCCAAAACGCCATCCGCGAAGCCGGATTCCCCCTCCTGCTTTGGGATTACCGCATCGACTACATGCCCGAATCCCTGCGAACCTTTTTCACCCAACACTACCTGTCCGTCGAACCATCCCCCCTGATGGTCCCAGGCGCCCGCGTTGACCGCGCCCGTCTGGCGGGTAGCGGACATTCTTTGACCCTGCCAGGCCCCGGCGTTTGGCAGGTGACCTGGCAGGGCGGGGAGGTTTTTGTCAATGACACCCCTCTGCAAAGCGGCGCCCAAATCGAAACCGGCGCCGACCCCATCCGCGTGCGGGGACGCGGGTTTGTCCGGGATTTGCGCTTCATTCGGGTGGAGGCCAGGCCATGAACCGCAAAACTTCATTTCTCAAGGGGCTGGCCCTGCTCCTGCTGGGTCTCCTGCTCCTGCACGGGGTCCGTCACCATGTGGTGCAAACGTTCCACCCCTTCCCCGTGGAATACGGGGAAGGCGTCACCTTGAACTGGGCCCAACGTCTTCACACCGGAGCACCCCTTTACCCCGCGATCACGGAAAGCGAATTCCCGCAAATTCACAACCCATATCCCCCGCTTTTTCCGCTCGCGCAAAGCCTGCTGGCCCGGATCACTTCATACGATGCCCCTTTTGTCCCCGGACGGCTGATCTCCCTGCTTTCCACGCTCGCCGCCGCCCTAATGGTGGGCGCGCTGGTTCGCAGACGCGCCTCCGCCGGAACCGCAGGGATCGCCGCCTGCATGTTTTTGCTGTCCCCGATGTTGATGCGCTTCGGCTCCATGGCCCGCGTCGATCCCTTGGGTCTGGCCCTGTCCTTTGCGGCGGTACTTTGTCTGGATCGGGGACAGACCCCGAAACATCTGGCCGCGGCGGCGGTCCTTTGTGCCGGCGCCCTCCTCGTCAAACCCACCTTCATCGCCGCCCCCCTTTTCCTGCTTTGCCATTTGTGTTCACACCGAAACGCGCGAAATATCGCGGTCACCCTTCTGGCCGGCATCGTCCCGCTTCTCCTCACGGGCCTCTGGCTCTGGCAACGCGAATACCCGCAACTCCTGCTTCATCTCTGGACCCTCCAGGGCCTGCCCGCCGATTTCGCGGGCGCGTTTTCCTGGTTCGCCACCTTCGCGGGCACCCACGCCCCCGTCATCGCCCTCGGGGTTCTCTGGATGTGTACCGAACCCGCGACGGACCGGCTCCGCCTCTACGCATGCCTTACCCTCATCGCCCCCCTGCTCACCGCCCACATCACCGGTTCCCAGGAAAACTACCTCATGGAAACCTGGGCCGTACTTTGTGTGGGCGCCGCAACCCTTTGGAACGCCCAATGCGAACGCGCTCCGAAACATGCGGTCGTTTGGATCGGCTTGATGGCGCAACTCGCCCTCTTCCTGCCCGTGGCACCCGCCCCGGTGTTCACCCGCACCTACGGACAGGAATTGCCCCCCGGCAGCCGCTCCGCCTGGACGCCCACCCAAGTGGACCGCGAAATCGGACAACTGTTGCGCGAAGAACTCGCCTCCATGACCGGGCCCATGCTCAGCGCCGACCCCGGGTACCTCCTCCTCGTCCAAGAAAACCTCCAATATCAGCCCTTCCAATTCGAACGCTTGGGCAAAGCCGGCCAATGGAGCCCGGGACACCTGCAAGAACAGATCCGGGAAGGGCATTTCACCCTGATTTTGCTCAAAGGACTTGCGGAAACGGGCGAAGATGGCATGTTTACGCAAGATACCCAATCTCTGATTCACGAACACTACGAACTCCACCGCGTTCTCGGCCCCTGGCATCTCTATCGCCAAGCCTGGTAAACCACGGATGATCCACCATGAAATTCCTCTTGAAAACTTTTCCACTCCTCTTGACGCCCCTCCTGCTCTTCGCGGAAGCTCCCGCCCCCCTGCGCATCCTGTGCATCGGCGACTCCATTACCCATGGCGGACACCGCGGACGGGCGGAATACACCTACCGACTGCCCTTGGCCCGCACCCTCCACGAACAGGGCATCCCCTTCGAAATGCATGGTACCCAAACCGAAGGCCTGCATCCCGGTTTCAACTGGCCGGACCTTGCCGACGGTGTCCCCTTCCCCGCCCGACATGAAGGCTACTACGCATACACCACCGACCAATTGCGTCATCTCATGCGGGAAAACCTGCCCAAAATCCCCCCGCCCGATGTCGCCCTCATTCATCTGGGCACCAACGACCAGCGGAGCCGAGACTACCAAAGATCCATCATCGCTCCCCTCGAAGAAATCATCGCCCGCTTGCGGGAGCGCAACCCGAACGTCATCGTGCTCGTCGGACATCTCAACTTCAACGAAGGCCCCGCCCTGCGCATCCGCCCCCTGAAAACCGAGATGGCCCGCAAACTCAACCGACCCGATTCCCCCGTGCTCACGGTTCCCCACTATCAGGGCTGGATCGCCAATCCCCAAGCGTCCAACCCCCACACCTACGACTGGTTGCACCCCAACCCCGCCGGACAGGAAAAAATGGCCCACGCTTGGCTCCAAGAACTGGACCGGGCCATGGAAATGCAAGCCGATGCATTCGAACCGGAAGAGGATCGGGCAAAACGCCTGCGTACGTTTTTGGAATTGCGTCAAAACGCTCAAACGGAAGAATGAACATGACCCGCACCCAGTTGACCGACATCCGAGAGCCCAATCGAAAACATGGCATTCCCATGTTCATTCTGCTTGCCGTTTTCATGCTTTTTCCCGTGTCATTGATGGCCCGGACTCCCTCCGAACAAGTTTTGAACGAAGTCAGATCCTACCGGAGCTGGACCAACCTGGAAGGAAACAGCATCGAGGCCCGGGTCGTGGAGTACTCCCGGGAGCATGAAGGGGTCAGGCTCATGCGAAAAACCGACCAACAAATGTTCGCCATCCCCTTGAACACGCTCAGCGACGCGGACGTGAACTGGGTCATCGAACGCGCCGCGGCCATTGGCGTGGTGACCGAGGAACTTCGCCAGGAGTTTATGCGCATGGAGGAGGAAAGACGCGCCGCGCGGGAGGCCGCCGCGTCCATCACCGTAAACTCCCGCCCCTCGTCCCATCCCACGGGGCGTTCGCCTTTCGCCATCTCCGCCGCCAGCATTTTGGGCGATGATCAAGACAACAATATCGTCAACGCCACCGCCATCCAATCCGATGGCGCCATTCTCATCGGCGGCGTGTTCGGAGGCAGTCCGGCCGCACAAACCGCACGCCCCGTGGGCAAAGGCAAAAGAAATTCCCCCGGCGTGCTCTTGCGTCTCACGGGTGACGGACGGCAAATCCTCAATGGCGCCAAACTGGGCGATTTCATTTCCCAAATAGCCGTGGATGGACGCGACCAAATCTACGTCGCCGCCGGAGCCGACGGCCTCTACGTCCTCGACGCCAGCACCCAACGGGTCATCCGCCACCATGATCGCTTGGGTTGGGTCCATCGCGTCAGCGTTTCCCCCGGCGGATACTACGCGGCCCTGGTGCCCGACAACGTCAGCGGACGGGAAACCACCCCTGGCGCCGGGAATATTTATGTCTTTGATCCCCGCGGACAGCAACTCAGCCGTTTTCGCGGACACCGCCACACCCTGGATCTCGCCATTCACGAACCCAGCGGAACCGTCATCCACACCGGTTGGCGGCAGGCCCGTTCCTGGCAACCCGATGGCGGCCACACCCTCCCCGTTCAAATCGCCTACCTCCGCGGCGTTGGATTCAACGGACAAACCAAGTGGACCGGATACGATTGGGGCACCACCCGACACGAAGACAACTTCCTCAACCGCGGCGACAACAACATGGCCGACAGCCGCGGCTACCGCATCACCGTCGGACTGGACGGAAAACTCTACGTCGCGTACGAAGTCGCGGGCGGCAACCATATTTTCCGCTATTCCCCCTTTGACATCGTCGACCGGGTCACCAACCGCATTCCCAGCGGACCCGACCATTTTCACAGCATGAGCAACACCCGTTCCGAACACAAAACCTTTGTCGGCATCTACGAACCCACCGACGGACGATTTCTGGCCGGACAAGAATTCACCGCCCGACTGAGCGACGGACGCGGAAATGCCTGGAGGATCAGCTCCGGAGAAATTTCCGCCGCCCAAAACGGATTGTTTACCATGGCCGCCGCCACCGCCGCCGGTGCCCCCGTCACCTTCAAACCCGCCACTTCCAGCCCCGATTACGTCGGAGGAGCCGTTTTGCACGCCATGAGCAACGACCTTGGCAAGCGCGAATACGGCACCTACTTCAATGGAGGCGGCAGCCGCAGCGTCACCGCACGCAACATCACCGGCAATAGGGACCCGGTCATTGTCTACAGCGGATACATCAAACATCCCGACGACAACCGTGAATTTTTCCTGCAACATTTCCCCATTCAAGCCCAAAAAGGCTCCGGTGCCCAAAGCGGCTTCTTTCTGGTCATGAACGGACGCGGCGGCCAAAGTCCCAACCCACCCCCACGTCCCTGAAAAAAATCATTGCAAATGGTACTATGAGAAATTATCTTTCCGGAAAAGGAACGCCTCATGAAAAAGCCAATTGTCCTGCTCATCGTTTTCGCATGTCTCGGTCTATATGTGTATCGGGACGAAATCAACCTTACCTCCGCATCGGCCCAAGATGCCGGTTCGGAGCTCTGGCTGGAGGATTTTCAACTCGCGCAATCCAGGGCGCGCGCCACAAACCGTCCCATTTTGATCTTGTTCACGGGTTCCGACTGGTGCCCGCCCTGCATGAATTTGGAACGAAACGTTTTCAGCACAAAACACTTTGAACAATTCGCCCGGGAAAACCTGGTGTTGTATGTCGCCGACTTCCCCCGGAGAAAACGTCAACCTCCGGAGTTGATCGCAACGAATCAACGCCTGCAGCAAACCTATCGCATCCGCGGATATCCCACCCTGGTGCTGGTAAATGCACAGGGCCGGCAATTGGATCAATTCGGATACGGTGGACAAAACGCAAACGCTTTTGTCAATCTGCTCGCCCAAAAAGTCCGCGGCAACCGATCCTGATCTTCAAACGACTTTCGAAACGGTCGCACGCCAACGGCGGTCCCCGCTGCTTTGCAAATGTGCCGACAACAGCGCCCGATGCCTCTCCAACGCGGCCCGGTGTACCGGTTCCTGAAGCAGATTCCGTGTCTCACCGGGATCAGTGGGCAAATGAAACAGTTGTTCGTTTGCCGCTTCCCCGGGGGCCTCTGGATCGAAATAGCAGATGTATTTATATGTCGTGCCGCGCACGCACCGTCCCTGAATCCCGGTTTGCTGTTGCGGACCCCATCCGCCGAATTCGGCCTCCAGTACCACATGATCTCGCCAAGGCGCTCCAACCGATTCCTCCACCAATGCTTTCACGCTCCGGCCCGGCAAATCGGCAGGATTCTGAACACCCGCATATTCCAAAACCGTGGGCAGAATATCCAAGCCAATGGATATCGGACCTTCCCGAGAGGCACCTGCGGGGATGCCCGGACCACACAACCAAAACGGCACCCGGGAAACCTCCTCGTAAAATGCGATTTTCTGGGTCCATTTGTGTGACCCCAACCCGTCCCCGTGATCGCTGGAAAAAAGAATAATCGTGTTGTCCGTCAATCCACGCGCATCCAATTCCGCCAGCAATTGGCCAATGGCCGCATCCACTTTTTCCACCAAACGATGGTACGCCCAGAGATAACGCCGCCAATTGATTTCCGTGTAAGCCGCGGCCGGATAAATCCGGGTCAACCAGGGAAGCTCCCACGGATTCGTCTTCCATTTCTTTAGTGCGGGCGGTTCATCCGCGGCTTCGGCATGATTGGCGCGCAAGGGAGGCAATTCGTCCGCATTCTCGGGAGGCATCCCGATTTCACCATTCGGCAGACGGTCCTCGATGCCGCCCTCCATCCGCGCGAACTCACAAATATCGTGGGGATTGTCGTATGCCGCCACCAAACAAAAAGGCCGATCCTCTTTGAGTTGATCCCAGAAATCCCGACACCCCGAAAGCACCTCCGTATCTTTGCCTTGGTGTAGAAAAGAAAACCCATGTACTTCCGCCTCTTCCGTCGGAACCGCAAGCTGCCATTTGCCCGCCAAACCGCATTCATACCCTGCGTCGGACAGACAACGGCCAAGCATCGGCACCCGGATTCGGTTCGGCGTGGGATTTTGATTGAAGTCAACTCCGATTTCATGCGGATAGCGCCCCGTGAATATGCTGCTGCGACTGGGCACGCACAACGCATGCGTTGCATAAGCGGACTCAAAACAAACCCCACGCTGTCTCAGACGATCCAAATGCGGCGTGCGGAGACCGGAACCCGGCTGCAAAGACCCAATCATCTCGGCGAAATGTTGGTCCGTGAGTATCAACAGAAAGTTGGGGCGTTCGGAAGTAAATGACATCCTTTTCCCCTAAACTTTCCAAGTCCGAATGCAAGCCGTCTGTCGAAGTTTGCCTGGTTTTCGCGAGACGATCTATCTTTCAGTATACGACGATGATCACGAGCTGAAGGCAAAACACACTTTAACCCTTTGGTCCATGAAGGTCTCGTTCCAATATTATTCCTTTTCCAGTGCGAAAAATGGAGGACTTTGCTTGACCCCAACGGGGTCCAACCCGTCAGCCCGGCGGCAACGCCCCGGGAAACGCCCCCCACCCTACATTTGCCGACCCCAACGGGGTCGCACTCCTCTTTGTCGGGTGTTTTGTCACGAATTTTCGGAACTGTTGTTGAAGATCCATCTTGTACACAAGATATTATGCAACACACATGCGTGTCAAAACGTTTTTTGGAGTTCTTCCTTGCAGTTGTTCATGATTTCGGGAATATGGCAGAAAAAACAAACGTAATATAATATAATGTCTGCTGAAGAATGAAAGCCATCCTTAATCTCCAAGTAGCAATTGATAAGAAAGATGGCAACGCTGTCGAAGACGCCCTCATACTGTGTTACGACAAAGAGGGCGGAGAAGATTATGTCGGTCTGTTGGTTCAACTGCTTTTGGCAAATTGGCACATGATGCACGAGGATGTGGCTCTCGAATTACAAAGGCTGCGCTCACCGCTGGCCGTACCAGCACTTCGAGTTACTGCCACGCGAAAGTTTCAATATCTCGAATATAACGGCTCGCATGCCTTGGCGAGGAAGTGCACGTGGGCATTGGCAGACATCGGAACGAAGGAGTCAAAAGACAAATTGATCGAAATCACAGCGTGCGAAGACCCAGAGGTGGCAGGATGCGCACAGAAACGCCTAACAAATTGGGAATCGGAACTGGGACGGAAAGGAGCAGAATAAGCTGGTGAGAACGCTTCGCGTCCCACAGCCTAGACGTTCTAATTCGTAGATGCACCCAGTTGCACCCGAACGCAAGGCCCATCCTCCCCCGCCTTCCACGCCTCCGCAACCCTGAAGCCGGGCACCCACACGATTTCTCCGCCACAGGTCACCACGGGCCAGCGTTTGCGGATACGGGCGGGGATTCGCGCGTTGATGAAGAGGTCGGACAATTTGGCACTTCCTTGGAGCCCCAGCGGACTGTATCGATCCCCGGGTCCGGGCACTCTGATTTCGAAAGCGGCGGCGGGTGGCCTGCAAAACGCGGTGAGAGATTCATGGATTTCGGTGACGGCGGAAGCCTTTCGGTCGACCTTTTTCGCCATCGTGGCCGTGATCGTTCTGGAAAGCGGTGGCCAGTTGACTTCCCCCGGCACCGCAAGGGAGACGGGATCAAAGGAGATGTTGGCCGACAATGGCAACAGCTTCCCGCCTTCGGCCACCAACACCACCCCGCCGAATTGCCATTGACGCGATTCCCGGCTGGGCCCGATCAATGCGGCCTCGAAGTCACGCCAGCGTTTGCGGCTTACGCCGGACACCTCCACCCCGCTCTGTTGCAAAAAAGAGAGCAAAATCCGCAGGCGCATCACCGCCGGCAATTTCCGCCACATCCGCAGATCCAGTCCATCGCCCACCAGGCAACGATGATATTCGCGCATGGCCTGACGCGAAACCCATTCGTCCAGTTCGCGTTGTTGTTCCGCGAAGACCGCGAGATGCAAACGGGTTTCGGCATTGAGCTTGGTTTCCAGAAAAGGAAAAATCTCTTGCCGGACCCGATTGCGGGCAAAAGCCGGATCCCGGTTGCTGGCATCCTCTCGCCAGGTGCGTCCCCAGGATCCCAGCAAGGCCTCGAGGGTTTCACGCCGGGTCTCCAGCAAAGGACGCACCAATCGCAACGGCCCCACCTGTTGCACCCAGCGCATGCCCGCCGCGCCCCGGGGGCCGGTCCCCCGACACAGGCGCATCAACACCGTTTCCGCCTGATCGTCCAAATGATGTCCCAGCGCCACGGCATCGGCACCGGTTTCTTCGGCCAGTTTCGCAAAGGCATCCAAACGCAGACGCCGGGCAGCCATCTCCACGGACTCTTTTGCATCGCGGTTTGCGGGAACTTCGAGTTCCATCCAATGACAGGGCAAGCCCAGTGACCATGCCAGTTTCCGCACCCATTCCGCATCGGCGGCGCTGTCGGGACGCAATCCGTGGTCACAGGTCACCACGCACAAATCCAAATTCAACGCTTTCCGGCAATGCCAAAGCACATGCAAGAGGAAGACGCTGTCCATGCCGCCGGAGCACGCCACCAGGGTCCGATTCAGCGGAAGCGGAAACAATTCCCGGTCACGGGCGTTTTGAATGAAGGGGGAAAAAAAAGACACCCGGCCATGTTAGCCGGGTGTCGGGGGGGAAATCAACCTGAATCCGTGAGCGATTTGCAAAGAAGGCGTGCAAGATCATGGAGCGAAAGGGATTGTCGGGAATCGAGGCATACCCTTGCGGTCTGTCGAGCGTTCCCGACAAACCCTTGCAGCTCATGAGATTGTGCGGATTCACAGCAAAGATCTCACGGATTCAGGATTAAGTCCTGATTACAAATTCGGGTTGACCGCGGACCACTGGTCCAGCGGAGGCAACACGCCCATGCCGATGACTTCGTCCCGCAATTTGGTCAAATGCGCGTAAGAAGCCTTGAGGGCGTCGATCTCTTCCGGCAGTCCCTCGGGCATGGTCAATTTCAAGCCGTCGGAGGTGAGTTCGGTTTCCATGGCCATCATGATTTTTTCAAATCCGAAGTCATTGACGTAGCCGCCCACGGGCCAGGGATAGCCTTTGCCTTCGATCACGCCTTTGATCATCATCACGGACTGATGTGCCGGACTTTGGAAGGAACTGCGACCGCGAAGTTGGATGATTTTCTTGCCGCCCTGGGAAACATTGCCCCGGATTTCCTCCCACTTTTCGGCGGGAAGCTTGTCCGTGCCGATCAGATCGGTGAGCGGGGTCCCCCGCACTTTCGCGGTGGAAGCAAACACAGCCATCATTTCCCCGTGTCCGCCATAGGTGCGGCATCCGGTGACTTCGTCCTGCTGCACGCCGAAATGCTGGGACAGGGCGGTTTGCAATCGGGTGGAGTCCAGGGCCGCCAGCGTACCCACCTTGGAGGGCGGCAATCCGGCGTGGACCAGCGCCACCAACCCGGTGATGTCGGCAGGATTGAAAATCACCACCAGAAACTTCAAATCGGGACAGTAGGCCTTGATGTCTTTGCCCAGTTGGGCAGCAATTTCGGCGTTGCCTTTGAGAAGATCCTCGCGGGTCATGCCGTCCTTGCGGGGCGCGCCCCCGGAAGAAATGATGTACTTGGCGCCGGTGAGGGCTTCCGCGATATCGGTGGTCCAGGTCAGGTTGGCGCCGGGGAAGGCGCAATGATACATTTCCTCGGCCGCGCCCTGCAATCCCGGACCGAAGGGATCGTATCCGCAAACATTGGGAGAAAGGCCCATGGTAAGCGCCGCTTGCATCATGTTGGAACCAATGGCGCCGCCGGCGCCGAGAATCACGATTTTATCTTCAGTCAAATATGACATGTGTATTTCCTTTTAGAGTGATAGGTTATATGCGAGACACTTGACAGTGTAACGGAATTTTCCCGTGCGTAAACACTGAAAATCAGATTCTTTCCGGCGCTTCGATTCCCAGGAGGCCCAATCCGGTTTTCAAGGTGTCCGCCACCATGCGAATCAACCGCATGCGCGACTCCCGCACCCCGTCTTCGGATTTCAGGAACGGCACCGACTGATGGTAGGTGCTGTATTGCTGGGCCAATTCGTAGAGATAATCGGCGAGGTAGTTGGGACGATAATGCTTGGTGGCCCCGAGAACCGCCTCCGGGAATTGGGCCACTTTCAGACCCAGCCCCTTTTCGAGATCAAGGGTGCAAACCGGAATCGCCCCTTCCAAAGTATCGTCGGGGAATTGCGCCGCGTGCTTGTCGAGCACACTGCGTATGCGCGCGTGGGCGTATTGCAAATACGGCGCCGAATTTCCGTCCAAGGCCATGGCCTTGTCCCAAGTAAAGGTCACCAGGCTTTGGGGATTTTGGCTCAAGTCCGCATACTTCAGCGCGCCGATGCCCACGGCCCGGGCCACGTCCCGCTGTTGGGCTTCCGGCAAATCGGGACTGCTGGATTGCACGATTTCAAGGGCGCGGCGTTCCGCCTCGTCCAACAAGACTTCCAATTTAATGACATTGCCCTGCCGGGTGCTGAAAGTGCCTTCCGGCAGGCGCATGAGACCAAACCACACGTGTTCCAGATTCACGCCTTCGCCGAGCTTTTCGCACACCGTGAAGAACTGACGGAAATGCCGTTGCTGACGTTCGTCGGTCACGTACAAAATCGTTTCCGGCTCAAACTCCCGGACCCGGCTAAAGACGGTGGCCAAATCCGTGGTCGCGTAATTGAACCCGCCGTCGGTTTTGCGAACGATGCAAACCCCGAGTTTTTCGGCTTCCAGATCCACCACCATGGCCCCGTCGCTTTCCACCAGCAATCCGGCTTCGTCCAAACGCGTCAACACCCCGGGAAGATCCTCGTTGTAAAAACTTTCCCCGCGGGTGAGATCGAAACGCACATCCAAGCGCTCATAGATTTTGTCAAATTCCCCCATGCTCAGGGCCACGAATTTTTTCCACAGGGCCAGGTTCTCCTCGTCCCCTTGCTGCAACTTGACCAACTCCTTGCGCGCTTGGTCCAACCACGATTCGTCCTCCTTGGATTTTTGGTAGCTTTCCACGTAGACGCGTTCCAGTTCCTGCACCGGTGACGCTTCAAGCGCTTTCTGATCTACAAAGTGACGATACCCGAGAATGATCAGCCCGAACTGCGTGCCCCAATCTCCGAGGTGATTGTCGGAGAGCACCCGGAATCCGCAAAACCTGTGCAGGCGATCCAGCGCATTGCCAATGACGGTGGAGCGGATGTGTCCGATGTGCATCGGTTTGGCCACATTGGGACTGGAATAGTCAATCACCACCGTTTTTTCCGCGCCCACTTGAGGAACCCCGCGAAAAGCATCGTCTTCGATGGCCAACAAACGGTCCGCGATCCATTCCGAATTCAGGCGGAAATTGATAAAGCCGGGCCCGGCGATTTCGAGGGAGGAAACCATCTCCGGTTTGCGGTCCGGTTTTTCCAGCGTCTCCACGATTGCGTTGGCAATTTCGCGGGGCGCCTTGCGCAAAATCTTGGACAACGCCATGGCGTCGTTGCACTGATAATCACCGTTGCGTGAGTCCGCGGTCTTCACAACCGTCGCCTCGAAATCGTTTGGAATCATCTCTGGAAACGCATCGTGCAGGGCCGCCTGCACGTAAAGGGAAAGCTCCTCCCCCAACGTTTTTGTATTTTTCATGACTTTCATCCTTTTTATGTCTTGCATCTTTGCAAATGTTCGTTGAAAATGAAGCCCTTATTCAATGAATGAGGGAAATCAACCAAACAAAGGAATGGCATCATGCCCGCAAAGAAAAAAACAACTCCTGCAAAGACTCCGGCTGCAAAGTCGGTGAGCAAAAAGTCCACCACGACTGCTGCCCCCAAAACCGCCGCGAAAAAAGCGCCCGCTGCAAAAGCACCCGCGGCAAAAGCGCCTGCGAAAAAAGCCCCGGCCAAAAAAGCGCCTGCCAAGAAGGCCGCCCCCAAAAAAGGGACGATCACGCCCGAAGAACGCTATCAGCGCGTTCAGCAGGAAGCCTACTTCATTGCCGAACAAAACGGCTTTTCAGGCGACGACCTGATTTATTGGCTCCAGGCCGAAAAGAAGGTCGCCTCCGAACTGGCCTGAATTCAGCGCAACTGCATTCAAACTTCTACCTGAAAGAGGCCGCAAGGCCTCTTTTTTGTTTTCCGACGCTCGGAAGAAATTTTTCGGAACCTTCCGACGCTCGGAAGATTTTTTCCAGAACCTTCCGAGGATCGGAAGTAAGACAAAGCTTAGGGCAATGCCCCCCCGAATGGCACTAATTTAGGGGCGTTGCAACGGATTGGATGCGTCCTCGCGCCCCCGGATGGGGGCAAAGCGCATAGCCCAAGGCAAGGGAGGTACGACCGCAGCCTTGGGATCATAATCCTGCAAGACGAGCGCCCCGGATGGGGTGCAAGCGAATGTTTCCGGACACAAAATGAATAAAGCCTCCCCATCTTGAGAACCTTTTCGTGCCCTTTCGTGCCTTTCGTGGTTCTTCCATAATTTGAAGTCTGGTGGTTGGTCGAAGCCATCCGTGGTTTCAATTTTCCTTCGATCAAATGTATGGCTGCGTGCCATTGGTGTGTCAAGAGTCCGGTCTCCCCCGAAGGCTTTTTCCCAATTTTCGGGCTCTACAACCATTATTTCGCCCTGCTCAATCGTCCATCCACAAGCAGAAGTCCTTCTCCACATCTAGCACGAGCCCGTTCGAAAAGGGTTTGTGAAATTCAACCACTGATTACACTGATTTACACTGATCCATGGATGTGACTTGGGTTTTGAATGTGGATCCACGGATGGACACTGATTTACACGGATTTTGTAAGGGACGAAATTGGGTTTTGAGAAAAATGGACAAGTTGTGCGACAAAGCTTGGGTCAAAGTTCAGGACCAAGCAAAGGTGCCCCCCTACGCCCCGCCAATACGGCGATTGGCGCTCCCGTCCCCATGAGCCCCAAAAGACGTGCCCCAAACTAACTTCAACAGGGTAAACCGCGCGGGGGCGCGCGGGTGTAACTGGAAAAAGCCTTCGGCCTCTTTCGCTTCAATCCATCTGGCCCATGGGAGACCGGGCTC
>JAFIGC010000063.1 GCA_020831635.1 Verrucomicrobiota bacterium
GCCTCGCCGGCGTGGCAGTGGACGGCGGTTTTCCCGCGAAAAGGGCTGCGGGCGGCGACTGGGGTGCCCCGGGCCCGGGAGGCTTGGCCTTCGACTTCGGGCAATCGAAGCTCGTCGAGGTTCGCGGCCTGCACGAGCGGGGTGCCCCGCAATTGAAGAAGATCCGCGTGGCTGAGGTGGACTCGGGCGAGGGTCTCCCCCTCCGCGATGTACCCTTTGCGGTAGAGGAGGGCGGTGGCCGGGAATTGTCCCATTTGGGTGGGGGACATGAGGGTCCATGGCTGCATCCAGAATCCGGGTTTGACGCTCCATTGGGGACCGTCATGCGCGAAATGCACGATGCTGTTGCTTCCCTGCAACGAGGCGTAAGCGGCATAAAACAGGGGGGCTTCTCCGCGGTGGCGGTTGGGACGGTTCCAGGTGGTCTCGGAGATCATGGAGGGCTTGTGATTGTACTTGGGGTCGGCCACCGGATGCCGGAAATCCAGTCCGCCCCCGGGTTCCCGGGATTCGAAACGGAGGGCGCTGCGGTGGGCGTATTGATGTCCGGGACGGATGGACCAGGCGGTGTGCTCGCCTTCGGTCCAGACGCCGAAATAACCGTGGCGGTCAATGAAGTCGCCCGGCAAATAGGTCCAGATTTCCAGGGGACGGAAAATGCGGTCGTTGGCGGTGTGCCAATTGGAGGCGGTGACCATGCCCTTGTATCCGAGATCTTCGAGGAAATCGACTTGGCGTTGGTAAAAGGCCCGCTGGGTTTGGGCGAGAAATTCGGTGGTGTCGCGGTCGCGGGGCGTTTTGTGGGTGAAGATGTCCCAGAGGGTTCGGAAGGCCAGGCGTCGGGCCTCGGGTTGATCGTCCCGATGGGGACGCCCGCCCCAAACTTGGTAGGCGGCTTCGACGCTGCCGTGTTTTTGGAGGACCCAGTCGTGAAATTGCGTTTCCAAGATCGCGCGTTGGGCTTCGGGGAGGTTTCTTTCGGCAAAGGTCCAAAAGAAAAAAGAATCCTCGTTGACGATTTCCACGCCGAAGAGGGCCGGGTCGTCCATGAGCGGGGCGCCTTCGGGGTGGTGCGGGTTGGGACGGGTGAGGAGGACGCGCCACCAGTTTTGGTAGTGGGCTTCGAAGTCTTTGTTGAAAAAGAGGGCCGCGAAGGGTTTGCGGTTGCCGTCGTAGCCTTGGAGGAAGGGGACATCGGGTCCGGGTTCAAACCAGAGGGGAAAATAGATGGAGAGATGGGTGTAGATGCCTTCGGCTTTGGCGCGGGTGACCAATTCCTGAATCCAAGCCACGTCTTCCTCCCGCAGGGTGCCGGTGTGCTTGTCGAAAACGGCGCCGTGAAATCGAATCAGGTTCACGCCCCGTTTGGCGAGGGCCCGCAAGGCGTGTTGCAAATCCTCGCCCTCCAGAGAACGGGACGGGCCGTTGACGGCCCAGAAGCGAACGGCTTCGCCGCTGTCGGCGTGGACGAATTCACCGTTCCGCGCGACAATGCGTCCGTTTTCGCCCGCCTCGGATTCGTTGAGCCGTCGCAAATCGATGGGGGAAGGGTGGTGGGGATCTTTATGGGGCATCCAAGGGTGCCATCCTTCACCGGCGGCGGCGAGCAAGGCGGCGTGGGCTTGGTCGGGTTTGGCGGCGCCGGCCGGGGCAAAGGCCTCGCGGACAAAGACAAAGGCATCCAACATGCCGTGATGATGGTTGTCGCTTTCGAGGGTGAAAACGATCCGGTTTTGACCTTCCCGGAGGGAAAATTCGCCCGCGGGCACCCAGGCGAGAAAACGCAGGTCGGGTTTGTCATCGGCGGCGATATTGATGCGGTCCATGGCCCTGTCCATGGGGACGGATTGCGCGGGGGCGTCGTTGAGGGCGAAGGTCATGCGGCTTTGTTGGGGGTTGACGCGCAACCAGAGTGCATGGTCTCCCGCCTGCGGGGCCTCGAATGAATAGATCAGTTTTCCGGGTTGATCCGCAGACCAGTGGGAGGCGAAGGCGCCGCCGGAAAGCGGTTCCGTTTTCACGCGGCTATACCAAGGATGGCGGGTGACTTGGGAGCCGGCCTCGAAATCCTGTCCCTCCTGCCAAATGTAGGGCGGCGGGCCGTCGGCATCGCCAAAGGCTGCCGATAAAAAAAACGAGAAGAGGAGCAAATACAGGAGGGTCGGTCGCCTGTTGATCCGGGGACGGAGGGAGGATTTGGAAGTCTGCATGGTCGGAATGTGAAATTTTGGCGGGGGAGGTGCAAGGTTAATCAGAGAAGAAAATTGCATTCCCGCCCAAACACGCCATGGTGTTTGCATGGAAAACATCGAGATTCCCTTTCAAATCGAGCGGCAACCGGACCAAGTATCCTGTGGCGCGACCTGTCTGCATGGGATTTACCGGTATCACGGCCATGAGTTGCCGTTGCCCCGTTTGGTCAAGGAAGTGCCGCAATTGAAAAACGGGGGGACGCACGGGGTGTTGTTGGGTCAACACGCCCTGAAGATGGGGTACGAGGTGGAGATCATCACCTACAATCTGTACATGTTTGATCCCACGTGGTTTAAGACCCCGGGGGTGAATTTGGAGGAAAAGCTCACGCAACAGATGGCGGTGAAATCCCGCCAAGGGTTTCAACGGGCCAGTCAGCACTATCTCCGTTTTTTGCGGATGGGGGGGCGCATTCGCATGTCGGATTTGGACGGGGACCTGATTCGGGGGTATTTGCACCGGGGCCTGCCCATTCTTACCGGGCTGAATTCCACCTATTTGTATCGGGAGGCGAGGGTGATCGCGGAAACCAATCAAAACGACGATCTGCGGGGAACGCCGGAGGGGCATTTCGTGGTTATTTGCGGGGAAAACGCCGCACGGGGAACCGTGCGCGTGGCGGACCCGTATCATCCCAACGCCATGGGGATTCATCCGAATTACGACGTGCCCATGGTCCGGATGCTAAACGCGATTTTATTGGGGATTGTCACTTACGACGCAAATTTGGTGATCCTGCACCCCAAAAATTAAGATCTAAATCCTAAAGTTTGACCGTACGGTCTTCGGCGTCCGACAAATAGCAAGCGTCGAGGGCTTTTTGGATTTCCGCGCCGCGGGCAAAGTCGGGTTGGTCGTTTTGCTGTTTGCGAACGGAGGTGGCGAAGCGCTGATACATGTTGGGGGTGGGCTTGCACTTTTTGGTTTTCCATTCGGCTTTGTGCCTGTCTTCGCCCAGACAGACTTCCATTTCGTCGTAGGATTTGTCCAAATCGATGCGCAGGGCCCCTTCGGTGCCATGGATGGAGAGGGTGAGGCTGTTTTTGTGACCGGTGGCGTAGCGGGTGGCGCTGATGGCCCCGAGGGCGCCATTCGCGTATTCGACGGTCATCACGGCGCTGTCATTGGCATCCAGTTTGTATTCGCCGATTTTGTTTCCCTTGGCTTTTTTGAAATTCTGCAGTTTGCAGTGGATGGCCTTCATCTTGCCGACGGGAAAGCCGGCCATGTCGAGGATATGAACGCCGACATCGCCAAGGACGCCCTTGCTACCATGGCTGGAGGACAGGCGCCAGAGCCAGGCCGGGGTGGTTTGCCAGTCGCCCCAAACCGTGGAGGAAAGCCAGGATTGGAAATAGTGGGCGTCCACGTGGCGGATTTCGCCCAAGGCGCCGTCGGCGACCATTTGCGCGGCATGTTGCAGGGCGGCGGAGTTGCGGTAGGAGAAGTTGACCATGTGGATCACGCCCTTTTTTCGGGCCGCGTCCGCCATTTTCTTGGTGTCCGGGTAGTGGGTGGCCAATGGTTTTTCGCAGAGGACGTGCTTTCCGGCGGCAATGGCCTTGAGGCTGATTTCCGCGTGGTAGGCGTCGGGGGTGACGTTGGTGACGGCGTCGCAGCCGCTGTCGGCCAGCAGTTCTTCCACGGAGGTGTAGCGCTTAGGCATGTCGAATTTGTCCGCGAACGTTTCCACGCGTTTGGCGTCGACATCGCAGGCGGCCACCAATTTGACGCCCCGAATTTTTTGAAAATGATTGGCATGGGTGTTGGCCATGCCGCCGGTACCGATAATTGCAAGTTTGATCATGGGACACAGCTTAAAGAACTTGCGGACAAAAACAAGAACTTGCTTGATTCTGCGGCGGAAAAAAGACAACCCATGCCCATGATACAACTTGGGGATGATCTTTTTGACGATGTGCCGGACTGGTCCGAGAACTTTGCCGGCGCCAAAATGCTGGCCACGCTGCATTCCGCGGCCGTGGTGGGCGTGGAGGCGGTGCCGGTGGAAATCGAAGTGAATCTGGGCTACACGGAGGAGGGGAAATTCTCTCCCATGATCGTGGGGTTGCCGGACACGGCGGTGAAGGAAAGCATCGACCGGGTGGTCACGGCTTTGAGCAACAGCGATCTGGATGCGCCCTTTCAATTTCGGTGGTTGATAAATTTAGCGCCTGCCAATCTGAAAAAAGAGGGTCCGAGCTTTGATTTGCCCATTGCCATGGCCACGCTTTGCGCCATGGGCGCATTGGAGCCACATGCCTTGAAGGGCTGCATGGCGGTGGGCGAGTTGGCCTTGTCGGGGAATTTGCGTCCGGTGCTCGGGGTGTTACCGATTGCCCTGTTGGCGCGGGACCGCGGGGTGCGCAAACTCTTTGTTCCCAGCGAAAATGGCGAGGAGGCGGCGGTCATCGGATCGGATTTGGAGGTGTATCCGGTCACCCACATCCGCGAAGTGTTTGATTTTTTGAAGGGGGATCATCGGATGGATCCGCTGACGGTGGATCTGGACGAGTTGTTCGAGGAACATTCCCGCTATCCGGTGGATTTTGAGGATGTGAAGGGGCAGGAGGGTGCCCGAAGGGCCTTGGAAGTTGCGGTGGCCGGGGGACACAATTTGATTATGGTCGGCAGTCCGGGCACGGGGAAATCGATGATCGCCAAGCGCATTCCCACGATTTTGCCGCCCATGAGTCTGGAAGAATCCCTGGAGGCCACCAAGATTCATTCCATAGCCGGGACCCTGCCGTCGCACCAAGCTTTGGTGGCCCGGCGATCCTTCCGCGCCCCGCATCACACGGTATCCGACGCGGGCCTTTTGGGGGGAGGCACTCATCCGATGCCGGGGGAGGTGAGTTTGGCCCACAACGGGGTGCTGTTTTTGGATGAACTGCCGGAATTTGCCCGGAATGTGCTGGAGGTCATGCGCCAACCCTTGGAGGACGGACAGGTGACCATCAGCCGGGCGGCCGCCACGGTGACTTTCCCGAGCCGGTTTATGTTAGTTGCCGCGATGAACCCTTGTCCATGCGGGTATTACGGGGATCCCAAGAAAACCTGTCATTGCAGCCCGCATCAAATCCAGCGCTATCGCTCGCGAGTGAGCGGTCCGCTTTTGGATCGGATTGACATTCAGATTGATGTGCCTGCGGTGCGGTACGAGGAACTGACCTCCATGGTGCCGGGGGAACCCTCGGCTGCGATTCGGGAACGGGTTTTGCAGGCGCGTAAAATTCAGCACCTTCGCTTCGCCGGAAATCCCCGGGTGCACTGCAACGCGGGCATGGGGGCCAAGGAATTGGGACGGTATTGTCAGATGGACGCCGAGTGTCATCAAATGATGCGCATGGCCATGGATGACATGAACTTAAGCGCCCGCGCCTACGACCGAATTTTGAAGGTATCGCGAACGCTGGCCGACTTGGAGGGGGCTGCGAATATTCAGCCCCAACATCTTGCCGAAGCCATTCAATATCGCTCGCTGGACCGGCAGGGACGGGAATGATTTGTGAATGACGAGTTTCGAGTGACGAGTGACGAGTGACGAATGATGAGTTTAGAGTCCCGGATTTATCCGGTTTCGACACCGTGGGCTTCAGCCCCTGTGTTGCGGTGCAATGGATTCCGCTTGGGTTGAGTTGCCTGCCCCCTTCGCCCTCGCCAGTGCCTAAAGGCACCTATATGAAACCGGATAAATCCGGGACTCCGAATTTCCCCCTCTGACGAATGACGAATTCCCTATTTAAAAGGGTTGATCACCTGTACTTCGCCGTAGAATTGACCATCTGAGAGGTCCTCGGAATAGAGGCGAGGACAATCCGTACGTTCTGCAGCGGCCAGAATCATCGCAGAAAAAACTTATCGCTCATGGAGTTCTTCCCGGGTCCACTTTTTCTCTCCAACTTTGGCGGGGGCGTTTTGGAAGCAGGCTTTCAGTTCCGCTATGCACTCCTCCGAGCGCAGATCCTCGCGAGCCGCCCATTGTCGCAGAACCTCTCTCACAAGAGAGGTTAACGAGGTGTTGCGCTCGAGTGCCAGCCTGCGCACTTTCTTCACGATATCTTCGTCAATTGTCAGGGTGATGTTTGTCATAAAACCTCCATTTCATCACATAATACGTGTCGCACGAGTGCTGTGTCAAGCGGAATCAACTTCTACGGAATTTGCCGGGAGATTGGCCGGTGTTGGCTTTGATGGCTCGGCTGAGGACGCTTTTGTCCGAAAATCCGGTTTCGGCGGCGATGGTTTCAAGATCCCAGTCCGTTTCCTGCAACAGGCGTTTGCATTCGCGGACTCTGACTCTTTTCAGGCATTGTCCCGGAGTGAGGCCGGTGACTTCGCGTACCTGACGTTCCAAGCTGCTGCGGCTGAGTCCGGCGGCCTTGGCGGCGGCGTTGAAATCCATCGGTTCGGCAAAGTGAGACTCCAGATATGTCAGGAACTGGGATACCGCAGGGGCCCGGACCATTCGGAATTGGGTGGATCGTCGGGTTTGCACCGGATTGGGCGGGAGCACGATCACCTCCCGAGCGGGTGGATCGGTTTTGTCCAACATCTCGGCCAGGATTTGAACGGAGGTTTCACCCAAGGCCTCCATGTCAAAGGTCACCGTGGAGAGTGGCGGCGAACAAAGGGAGCAAAACAGGTCATTGTTGGTGAAACAGCAAATCCCCACATCGTCGGGGACGCGCAATCCGGCGAGTCGGCACGCCTCCAGAGCCCGTTCGCCGTGCACATCATCGCAGGTGTAGATGCCCAGGGGAGGGTGGGTGGCGCGCAACAGGTCGGCAAAATCTTGCAGTTGCAGGGGCAGGCTCCATTTTCGGGCCTGGCGTTGGCGGGGGCCTTCTTCAAAGACTTTCGCCTTGTGTCCAAGTCGTTCGGCTTCGGTGACAAATCCGTGGGCCCGTGTGGGCGAATGTCTTTGTCCGCCATTGGCGAAGTAGATCAGGTTTGTGTAGCCTTCCTCGATGAGGTGTCGGGCCGCCATGCGTCCGGTGGTTTCATTGTCCAGCACCACGGAGGAGACTCCGTGAACCGCGTCATGCCCAAAGCTGACAAGGGGGATTTTTTTCTTGCGCAGCAGGGAAATTTCCCGGCTCATAAACGAAGGGAGCAAAGCCCCTTGAATCGAAGGGGTGCCCAGGTCGAGCGGGAGGAGTTGCGGGGCTACCCGGTATAAAAAAATCGTCCAGTCCGTTTGCAAGTTGGCAAATCGTTGGATGCCGGCCAGCATCGCCGCCTCGACGACGGTTTCGCCATGCAAATACACCGCAATGTTTTTCTTCATGATGTGGAGATAATTCTTTGACAAAGAAAGTCAATATTTTGACAATGAAAATCAACCACATGCGTGTGGCTTTGTGCGATACTGATACATGTCATCTATAGACGCACACCGATTGACGCAACAACCCTCACGGAGAATCCATATGCAAATCAAACTCAAATCAGCGGTATTCGCTTTGACCGTTTCCGGACTGGCCCTTACGACCCGGGCCGGCTTTATCTTACTCGATAATTTTGAGTCCTATAATGTGAATCGTGGCGTCACCGATACGAATCCCGGGGATTTGGGCGCAACTTGGAGCAATGCGGGGTTCAATGCGAGTGAGATGGAGGTCATAAATGACAATGGTAACCAAGTTTTGAGGATTACGAACACCGATAGCGGCAACAGTTCGTTTGCCTTTCGCGCCTTGCCGACTGAAATCGCAGGATCCAGTACGGAAGCCACCTATTTTTGGCGCATGAGGTTTGTGGACACCCCGCTGCAAGCTTGGACCGGCTTGACGCAGACGGAATCGAATCCGAATGATTTCGGCGATTGGGACACTTACGCGGGCATCAACACCTCTCAATCTCCCAATAACATCAACGTGCGGGATGGGGGAAGTAATGTGACACCCGGAAATATCGCCGCGAATACCTGGGGGTATTTCTGGATGGTGGTGGACAATTCGCAAGATGAATTTGAATTGTTTTACAATATCACCGGAGACACTGCCGTGTCCGGAGATTCATTGGGCACTTTTAGCTTCCGAAATGTGACCGGTGGCGATCCGCTGGTCAATTTTGGGATTATCCGAGGCGGCTTGGATGGAGGCGAAATCCAGTTCGACGACATCTACATTGACACCACGGGCGCGAATCTGGTCAATCCCATTCCCGAACCCTCCACGCTGGTCCTGCTGGGGCTGGCGGGGTTGTCGGCAATTTCCGTCCTCCGGAAAAAACAATCTTAACGCAGACCCCGGATGGCTTCACCGGACCTCGGATAAGCCGGGGGGGCGGCAAGTCAGGGCTTGCACGTGATGTGGTTTGGTTGAAATACACGTAAGAACAAAATAGGATCAAAACCATGTCAACCCTTCTCGCGTTCCGCACTTTCCTCGTCGTGCTTCTGATGAGTTGCTCTTTGTGGGTGGCGGCGGATGTGCCGAATATTCTGCTGATTCTTACCGACGATCTGGGGTATGGCGATCTGGGCGTTTATTACCAGAACTACCGTCGCGCCCAAGGTTTGCCGGGCTTTCACACCCCCCACCTGGACCAGTTGGCGCAATCGGGGGTTCGCATGGACCGGCATTACGTCCCTTCGCCCATTTGTGCGCCCACCCGGGCCACGATGCTGACGGGACGTCATCAGGGTCATTCCGAGGTGCGCGACAACGAATCGCTGAGCAACCGTCCCATCGAGGACAATCATACCCTCGCCACACTGCTCCGCGATGCGGGCTATGCCACCGCCATCATTGGCAAATGGGGGGTGGGAGGACAACCGGCCGATAACTTCCCGGGTCACCCGCTGCTCCGCGGCTTCGATTTTTTCTTCGGCCCGCTGGAGCACGGTCCGGCCCATTATCACTATCCCACCGCCTTTGATCAGCCGTTTTACGAAAATTTCACCCTTGTCACTCCCCAATTGGCCAAGGCCTATTCCACGGATCTCTTCACCGGACGGGCCAAAAAATGGATTGTCGATCACCATACCGAATTTCCGGATCAGCCCTTTTTTCTTTACCTGAACTACACCGCGCCCCATCCACGGCTGGAAATTCCCACCCAGGCGTATCCCTCCGGGGGCGGCATCCACGGCGGGGTGCAATGGACCGGCACCCCCGGGGCGATCATCAACACGGCCACGGGCACGATGAATTCCTGGCTGCATCCCGACTACGCCAACCAAAGCTGGCCGAACTTTGCGAAATACCACGCCACCATGGTGCGCCGTCTTGACGACGCCATGGGGGATTTGGTGAAACTGCTGGAGGACTTGGATCTCGCCGACAACACCCTGATTATCTTCACCTCCGACAACGGGCCGCATCATGAATCCGGGCGGGAGGGGGGGAACTTTCGGCATGATCCCAGTTTTTTGAAGGTGTATGGCCCCTTGGACGGGACCAAGCGGGATGTGTTCGAGGGCGGAATCCGCGTGCCGGCGATTGTGAGTTGGCCCGGCACCCTGCCCGCCGGGCGCGTGAGCACCCATCCCACACAGCAGCACGACTGGCTTCCCACTCTGGTGGAACGCGCCGGGGTGCCCGTTCCCTTTCGCGCCGACGGGGTTTCGCTTTGGAACGAACTGACGGGAGAAGGTCCGCTGCCCGACCATGAGGTTTATGTGGAGTATACCACGCGGTTTCACTACAAGGTGAATGATTATGTCGATTTCATGCCTGAGCGTCGCAATCGCGATCGTGGCCACATGCAGGCCATTTACCTGAACGGGTTCAAGGGCGTGCGCTATAACGTGCAGGGGGCCACGGATGTGTTTGAAGTTTACGATACCTTGAATGATCCCGGAGAGCGCGTGAATTTGGCAGGACAGCCGGGCGTGCCCACTCAGACTCAATTTCAGGACAAGGTGTTCCGGATGCGGCGTCCGCACACGGGTGCCGATCCAACGGAGTCGCCCCCGCGCCCTTACGATGGTGAGCCGGTTCCCTCCTTGGCCCTTCCCGCGCCCCGACAGGGGCTTGAGGTCAAGGTATACGAGGCCGATTTTCCCCATGTAACAAAATTTCGGGGGTTGGACCCCGTGGTCGTTCAGGAGGTTTCGGGTCTGGATCTTTCGGTGATGACCCGCCCGCAGGACATAGGGCTGGCCTTTGAAGGCTGGCTGGATGTTCCCGTCACGGGAGACTACGAATTTTTTCTGACGACGGACACAGGCGCGGGAATGCGCATTCACGAGATTCTGGTGCTGGATGCGGACGCGGGATACGCCCCCGGCACCGAGCGGAGTTCCGGTCCCATGCGCCTTCAGGCGGGTCAGCATCCCTTGCGCATTCACACTCGGCACGACGGAGGCGAAGCGATGCTCTCGCTTGCCTGGTCGGGTCCCGGCATCGTCAAGCAGGCCGTCCCCGCGAACGCCTTTGTGCTGCCGGGGGATCCCGGAGCGCCAACGGCACCCTCCCTGGGTTTGGCGACCCACGGTCCGAACCCGGTGCAGGCGGAAATTCACCCCTTCACGCTTCCTGAAAACTGGGAGGTCCACCTGACCCGCCCCCCGCACGGCGGCAGCGTGGAACGGGTGGAACGCCTCTGGGTCTACACGCCGCATGCCGGTGTGTACGGGGAGGATTTTTTTGAGTATACGGTCAGTGACGGCGAGCAAAGCTCGAGCGGACGGATCACGGTGGAAGTGCGTTATGTGGACCCGACGCGGCTCTGGCTCCCCTTGAATGAAGGCGAGGGGGCGGTGGCGCATGATGCGGGAGGACGACCGTCCGCACAAATCCACGGGGCCCCGCAGTGGGTGGAGGGCGTTTCGGGTCATGCCCTGCATCTGAACGGCACCAGTGACCATTTGGTGGTAAACCCCGGCTTCACGGTGCCTGCGGGCAGTTCTCCCCGCAGTGTGAGCGCTTGGATCCGTCCTCAGGGACCGGGTTCCATCGCCGGTTGGGGGCTGAACGAAACCGGGCGAAAGTGGCACTTTCGCCTGGACAACAACACCGGCTTTGTGAACCATCTGCGCGTAGAGGTGGCGGGGGGGTATCGGCGGGGGGCCACCCGCCTCGAAAACGGGGAATGGGTGCACGTCGCCGCCGTGTTGCCGGAGAACGCGAACAACGTGAACCAGGTGTTGCTCTATTTCAATGGAAAAGAGGACCTCCCCTACGACACGCAGGCTCAAGGAATGAACACTGCGGTCACGCCCATTGAAATTGGTACGGACAATCATCCCAGTCCACGGTTTTTCCCGGGAAGCCTCGACGAGGTACGCATCATGCATCGGGCCATGAGTTCGGAAGAGATTGCGGCTTTGGCTGAAACGCCCAACCAAACCGCCAACGCCTGGCACTTGCGTCATTTCGGGGATGTCCCCATCGTCTGGATGGCGGATGATCTTGGCGATGGGTCCAGCCGCTTGGAGCGACTGGCCATGGGATGGAATCCTTGGAGTCAGGATCGTCCCGGATTGCTGCGGATCGAGTCCGGCGACGGGGAAACCGCCGTTTGCTACACGCGAAGTGGGCTGGAGTTCCTGCCGCTAAAATTTGTCGTCGAGGGGTCGGAAGATTTGGACCAATGGGATGAACTGACCCCCGTGGAGGTTACTCAGGAGGATGAAAACGGGCGGGTGAATGTCCGCGAAATTCTGCCGCAGCCGGAAGATCTGCAGTTTTATCGGCTGAGGTTTCGGTTGAATGATGCGGAGTGAGGGGGTGAGGGAGTCGGAGTGATGGGAATGACGAATTTTGAATGACGAATGACGAGTTTAGAGTCCCGAATTTAGGGCCTGTCGATTTGTTCATTGCAGATATTTAGAAACCGCTAAAAAACGCTTAATGCACGTTTAAAATAATTTTATTAAGTTAATTTTAGCGTTCTTTTAGCGTCCTTAAGCGGTTAAAAACCTCTTCGTTTCAATAAATCGACAGGCTCTAAATCCGGGACTCCGAACTCCGCACTCCGCACTCGTACTTCGTCATTTCCCACAGCACTTTTTGTATTTCAGCCCACTTTGACAGGGGCATGGTTGGTTGCGTCCCGTTCCGGGGTAGGGATTTTGGAGATATGATTTTTAGGGTGGCATCGATTCCGTTGTCCAGGAGTTCAGGTTCGGGATTCTTGGAGCGAATTCTTTGTGGCGTTGGATCATGGGGATCAGGATCGATTCCCGGAAATCTGCAAATTCTTCTTCATCCATGTCCAGTTCGGGGCCCATTTCATTCAGAGCTTTCTTCTGGGCCTCTTCCGGCAACAGGGCAAGATTCCAGCACGTTTGGGCAATCGTTATGGCAAGTTCCATTTCCTTGATCGATCCATCCGTATTGTCGATGAGCGGTTGGGCATAAGCCACTATCATTTCTGCGATTTTCACCATGATTTTAGTTTCCTTCTTCTTCCTGAACCAATGCTTCGGTGATGCGGTGGACGCGGATGTTTTCCTCGTCTTGTTGAATGAACAGCACCATTGCGCGTCTGTTGGCTTGGATGGGCCAGTAGGTGGAGTAAAAGGTGGTGGGTTCTCCGGCAATGCGAGCGGCTGCGGTTACGGCGGCTCCCTGTTGTTCCGTGGTGGTGATGCGGTGGCTTTGTTGACTTCGAGGTTGGAGGAGGAGGGGGGCGGTATCCGTTCCCAGTTGAAATGCGATGGCGGTATTGGTGGTGTTGATGAATCGCCAGTCCCGATGGGTGGCTGCATGCAAATCGTCGGGTATGGCGGTGTACTGGGTTTGCGCGCCATCGTCAAAGGCCAGCAAAAGCAGATGCGTTTGGTTTGGGGGAAGCGATACCGTGGCCGCGGGTTCGGGAGGGGCTTCGGAATTCCAGCTTTCCGGCACTTCATCGTAGATGGGGAATGGGTTCATGGCCCTAACCTGAGCGGGTTGGGAGGGCTGCACGCTGGAAACCCGGAGGGGGAGGAATCCTTCTTCTCCGATCAAATGAATGTTTCGGGCCGAACCCTGTCCGACCAGCATGGCCCGGATTTGCAGGGTTGCGGGCGGTTCGTTGCCCTGTGCTTTCAGGGTGAAAAGCAAAAGAAACAGTCCCAAGCAAAGGCGCAATGGGGCAAGTTGCACAAAAGTTTTTGGATTCATGCGTGTATGGATACCCTAAATCTCGTCTTCGTTCAACCACCGAAAAGAGACGATGCGGAATTGTCGGCCAAAGGGGCTGGTCGGCATGTTTAGTTCTTGGCGGATCTGCGGTGCGGTCAGGGCGTTTGGGTTTGGAATGACCGCGTCGGGAAGGCGTTGGACTTTCACTTCGCACCAGGCTCTGGCGGCGGGGCCCCCGTTGGGGCTGGAGTGCGTTTCCCCGTAGGCGCGGATGGTGAAGGTGTCCGAACGCACTTGCATGAGGGGTCCGAGGGCCTGTAGGAGGTCGCCTTGCAGGAGTTGTCCGGGGAAGCCGGTTCCCTGGGTATAATTGCCGTATACGCCCCTGGCATCCTGACTGAGCCCACCATGCGTGCCCTGGTTTACAGTGGCATCCAAGGCCGCCTGCAGGGGGCCGGAATGGGCAAGTTCATCCGTTCTCAGCATGCGGTTGATGAATTGTCCCATGTTCAGGAAGGGGCCGCGGCGTTTGACCTGTTCGACCATGGCGGCGGCGATGGCCCGGACTTCCTCTTGGGTCAGTTCCCGAAAGCCCGTCCAATAGTTGTCATCCCGGACGCCGGAGGCCATGCCCTCGCCAAAAACGGATTTGACTCGGGGAAAGCGCACCCGGTCTGGGCTGACGGGCCGAAATCCGGTGATTTCACCATCCTCGTTCACGGCTTGGACGGGAAGTTCCAGGGTGCCAGTCAAGAAAGCCTCCCAGGCGGCGACGGAGGTGGAGTTTACGTTGAAGGCCCCGTCCACCATCACATGCCCGGCATTGTGGAAAAAACTGCCGTTTGTGCCGGAAGTATTCCCATTGTTCTGTAAAACCGGACGGGTAAAGGCCGAGCCATAGGGAGTGTAGGGAAGGAAGCGGGGGTTGGCCAAGGGGATTTGGCCTTCCCGTATTGCATCGAAGTCGATGGGCGGTTCTCCGGGGGTGGCATTGTCCCGGACATGGGGGAGGGTGGTAAAGGTGAATTCGTCCCAGATGCGCTGGTTCACCAGATACGAGGCGTCGTAAAGATTGAAGTTCCCCGTAATGCGTGGGTTGAGCCCGTGGCGGACGCTATAGGTGTCGGTGATGGAGGCTCGCCACTGGTTGAAGGGGATGCGGGGATTGGCATATGAATTGGCGACAATGTAGCTGGGTTCGTAACTGAACCTGCCTGCGGCGGCGTGTTGGAGCTGACCCAGGGAGACGAGATCCTCGCGGGGAATCTCAAACAAGATCACATTGGGGTGCCCGCGGGGCGGGGCACGGTCGGCTCCGAGATATCCGTAACCCATACCGAGAGGGCCGGGTTCCATTTGCGGGATGATGTCATTCCCGCTGTATTCCCCCTGATGACTTTCCGCGTAGGCGGCCGGCGCGTTGAGATTCAGCGGACTGTCCCAGCGCGGGTTGACCCATGGGGCGCGGATATTGGCGTCGATGAGAGGGCGGATGGCACGGTTTCGGGGTGATTCGCGAGTGGTGCGGAGATGCATGCCCGCTGAAAAAACGTTGTTTTCATTCATTTCCGCGGGGGTCATGCGGCGGGACATGGATTTTGCGGGAAAGCCGTTGCTGCTGTTCCAGGCAAAGGGCGCATAAAACACCTGGGTGACCTCCATGTCATGGTTTTCATTGGCATTGTTCGGTCGGCGAGTCGGGTGCATGTCGGCGCCGTGCATGAAGCTGTGGGTGTTTTCGCGGTCAAAGCGAAAGGTGACGGTCAGGTCATACTCGCGGTCTTCATCCAAGGCCGTGACATCGTGGTGATCGTAGAGCGTGGCACTGATGTTGTCCCGGATGAAGGGGCCAAATGGCCCCACATTATGCAAGGCGCCACTGGTAGTGGTATGTTCGATTCCGTAATATTGACTTTGACCTGGACTTAGAATTGCCGGATCGCGGGCATTTGATTCACGGTCCCCCGTCAAGCCCCGTTGACCCGGTTGTGCATTGAAATTGCCGCCGACGACACCGGGGACATGAAAATAGATTTGGGGGTAGTTGTGAACCCGCGGTCCAACTTCTCGACCGTGCGCCAGAGTCCGGATGGATAGGCCGATGTTGTAAGGATTGTAGTGCCCCGTCCAAAATTGGATGCGGGTGGTTAACCGGGCCTGTTCCCCCGGATTTGCGGGCGGGGTGTATTCCAGCCAAGCGTTGTTTTGAAGGGAGGAGAGGATGGGGCCGATGTGATTGTGCCTGTTGGGGGCGTTCTCCCATTCCATGCCGAAGGTGACCACCAAATTGCCATAAGGCTGTTGCCGGTGCCGGCTGGGCATGGCTGAGTTTGACGGACCCATGCCGTGAGGAGGGATCGTGCCCAGGGCGATGGGGTTGGTGCCGGTTGCGATGTTTTCTTTCCCGAAAAAGCTAGTGTCAATGACGTATTTATCCATGGTGTAGCCCGGATTGCCTCCATATGTATATTCATGCCGCTGGATCAGTCTTTTGAGATTATAATAATCCTTAAAGATATTCCAGTGGATGTACCCGTTTTGGCGGAGGTCCGTGGCCTGGCTCAGTTTGTCGGGGGGGATCAACAGATAGCGGTTTTGGTCGGTGGTGGGAAACACCCGGTTGAACACGGTGTCGTTTTCGAAGGCGATGGTCAGGTCTTTTTTGAGCCCGCCGTCGCGCACATTGGCCAAAACGCCTTTGGAGGAGGTTGTGAAGTCAAAGAACCTTGTTGGGGCGAGGTTTGCGAGATTTTCGGGGTTGGAACTGCCGGGTAGAAGGGGCAATTCCCGCATGGAAATCAGCCTTTGGTATTGGTCGACTTCCACCCCGTCCAAGGCGTTCATGCCTTCAAGGCGTCCCAAGGGATATGCGCCGGGCAGAACGCCACCGCCAGGGGGACGGTCTGGATCCTCGTCATTGCGCAGGTGAGAGGCCAATTGGGCTTTAAGGCCATTGTCGTCCACCATCCAAGCATAGGCATTTGCGGGGTTGATGCCTTGTTGCCAAGTCACTTTGCGGGCGTAAATATGATCATCGGGTGCGGCCACCGAACCGGGGCCGACCAGACGAAGAGATTGCGGCGTGCCCGCGCCGGGCGGGGTGTCGTTGAGTCCGGGAAGTTGTCCGGGCTCCCCGCTGGAAATCAACCAACCCAGAAACGCGTTCGCATGGGCAGTGGGGTCGAGTTCGTTGTAGCCGGTGCTGTTCCAAACCCCCACGATTCGCCGTAAATCCGAACCCACCTGCACCCCGGAGACATTGTTGCCTTCAAAAATTTCACCTCTTGCGGTGACGCGTTGATCCGGTCCCAGCAGTTCTTGAAGCGAGGCCACGGCCATTTCCGCGCCCAGGCGCGCATTGGCCCTGGCGGTCAGAAGTTGCTGGTGGTTGGTGATTTCTCGCAGGCTCATGCGTACGAAGGTTGCGAAGGCCACGACCATGATGAGCATCAAACTGATGACCAAGAGTGTGACCAGCAATGCGGAGCCGCGTTTGGGGCGATTGCTTTGACGAGATAGTGTAACCATATTCTAATCCTACACAAATCGAGCCTTAACGTAAAAGAAAATCATAAAGATAAATTATATAAAAACTTTATTATTTTTTGCAACGTACTTGTCGTCAAGGGTCGGTTGACAGGAAGCCTGTTCCGTTGCATATGGAGGCATGTCCGTTTCCCCGTACAATTTGAAATCCGAATTCCGCCCCGCCGGCGATCAGCCGGAGGCGATCGCTGCGTTGTGTCGGGGGTTGGATGCGGACAAGCGTTTCCAAGTGCTGGAGGGCGTCACCGGCAGCGGCAAGACCTTTACCATGGCCAATCTGATCGCCCACTGGGGCGGCCCGACCCTAATCGTCTCCCACAACAAGACCTTGGCGGCGCAATTGTACGCGGAAATGAAGCAGTTTCTGCCGGATAACGCGGTGAGCTACTTTGTCAGTTACTTTGATTATTATCAGCCGGAAGCCTACATTCCGACCACGGACACCTTTATTGAGAAGGATTCCAGTATCAACGAGGACATTGAGCGGCTTCGTCTGGCGGCCACGGACGCCCTGCTGAACCGCCGGGACGTGGTCATCATCGCCTCGGTTTCCTGCATTTACGGCTTGGGATCTCCCGACGATTATCAGGAGATGTTGATTCATTTGCAGGTGGGCGAATCGCATGACCGGGATGGGCTTTTGGAGAAGTTGGTGGCCATTCAATACACCCGCAACGAGATCGAACGGAGTCCGGGCACTTTCCGGGTGCGGGGCGATACGGTGGAGTTGTATCCGAGCTACAACCAGGAAGGGGTGCGGCTGAGCTTTTTCGGGGATGAGGTCGAACGCATCCAGCGTTTTGATCCGCTGACCGGGGATGCCTTGGAAAATTTCACCGAGATTCACATCAGTCCGGCGCGTCATTTCGTGACCCCGTACCGGAAAATCGAAGCGGCCCTGGGGGACATTCAGGCGGACATGGAGGCGCGGGTGCGGGAATTCGAGCAGGACGGACGACTTATCGAAGCCCAGCGCATCCGCATGAGGACCGACTACGATTTGGAGATGCTCCGCGAAGTCGGATTCTGCAACGGCATTGAAAACTATTCCCGCTATCTCACCGGACGTCGGCAGGGGGATCGTCCCTTTACGCTGCTGGACTATTTCCGGGAGGATTTTCTGACCATTCTTGACGAGTCGCATGTGACCGTGCCGCAAATCCGCGGCATGTACAATGGGGATTTGGCCCGCAAAAGCGTTTTGGTGGAGCATGGTTTTCGCTTGCCCTCCGCCTTGGACAACCGGCCCCTGGCTTTTGATGAATTTCTCAATTGCATTGGCAAAACCGTGTTCGTGTCCGCGACCCCGGCCCCGTATGAGTTGGAACTGGCGGGGGGCGAGCCCGTGCGGCAGATCATCCGTCCCACCGGCCTCGTGGATCCGGAAGTCGTGATTCGTCCGCTCAAGGGTCAGATTGACGATGTCATGCACGAAATCCGGGTGCGGGCCGAACGGGAGGAGCGGGTGTTGGTGACCACGCTGACGAAGAAAACCGCCGAAGATTTGTCCGCCTATTTGGAAAGCCTGGATTTGCGGGTGAAGTATCTGCACAGCGACATCGACGCCATCGAACGGGTGGAGATCATCCGCTCCCTGCGCAAGCGGGAATTCGACTGTTTGATCGGCATCAACCTGTTGCGGGAAGGGTTGGATATCCCGGAGGTTTCTTTGGTGGCCATTCTGGATGCAGACAAAGAGGGCTTTTTGCGGTCCAAAACCTCCTTGATTCAAACGGCGGGCCGGGCCGCGCGGCATTTGACCGGTCAGGTGATTTTATACGCCGACAAAGTGACGGATTCCATGCAGGCGTTGCTGGACACCACCCGGGAGCGGCGTTTGGTGCAATTGCAATACAATCAGGACCATGACATTACGCCGCAGCAAATCGTCAAGGAAATCCAGGACAGCCTGGCCATCATCAAACAGGGCAAAGATGTGGAGGAAATGGTGGTGCGGGAATCGGGGGCGCCGTACGACGTGCAGGAAGCCATTCGTGAAATCGAAGAGGAAATGATGGAGGCGGCCAAAGCCCTGGAATACGAACGCGCGGCCATGTTGCGCGACCAGATCATGGAACTGCGGGCGGTATTGAATACCGGCGAAAGCACCACCTCGGGTAAACTCAGTTATCGGAAGAAGAAAAAACGAAGGTAGTCAAAAGAGACCGCGGATGTCATCCGGTAGACCGCGGATCATGCGTGCAAAACATCCGTGTTCTGCTGAATAGCACCCGTGAAAACACTGATTTCCACTGATGCAGGGGTTGTGTGCGTGCTTTTGGGGTAGGGAACCACGGATGGCAGGCATGGACACGGATTTCTTTTGGAGGCTTGGGTTGTGGGAATGAACCACTGAACACACTGATTTCCACTGATCTTGGGTTGGGTTTGGGAAAATCCACAATTTCCATCGTGCCGGATCAGTGAAAATCAGTGTGCTCAGTGGTTTGCTTTCGGAAGGAATGAACCACGGATACACACGGATTTTTTTTGGGGGGGCTTGGGCTTCGTGTAAAGAGACCGCGGATGCCATCCGGCAGACTGTGGATGATGAAAAGGAGATTGGGCTTTCAGCCCGACATCAGGCCCCAGGGTATTCGTTGACGGCCTGGAAAGGCCATCCTCCTTTATGGGCTACTCCTATGGAAATCCGTAATCCGCAGGAGCAGACGCCCCGCGGGCCGTTCGGGGAGGTTGTAGCTGCCTTCCGCGTTTTGGGTCAGGGGGGTGTTGTCGGGAAAAACCTTCACCCCGGCGCAGGGGCGGGACAGGCGCAAGGTTTGCCCGGCGAAGGTGAGACCGCGCTCGATGACGTCGATGGCCATGGATTTCCGGGAGGGAATGTAGTTGAGCAGGGTCAGATGGAGGTCGTTGTCTTTGGTCCGCGCGGTGGCAATCACATGCGGGTCGAGGCCTTCGCCGATGAGGGGGGCGATTTCGAGGGTTTGGAGTGCCGCTTGCAGGATGTCGCGAAGGAAGACGTTGCCCGCTTGACGGTATTCGCGGAAGACGGGATCGGCGAAATAGACGAAGCCTTCGCCGGCCACCACGGCGGGTGTGGTCGGGGCGGTGAGGTCGGGCGGGGTTTGAAAATGGGAACAGAATTTGAGGTCACTGCGATTGAAATAGGATTCCACCCGATCCACCAGAATTCGGGTGTTGTCCCCGGTTTCGACCCTCATGCCTTGTTGGTAGATGACGCGGGCATCTTCGCCGTATGCGGGGGCGAAATCTCCGCGGCTACGCCAGTAGGAAGGGAATTTCGGATCGGGTTCGGTGGGGCGGATGGGCAGGAAATCCAATTGCCATTTTCCTTGGCGGTCGCATCCGGCGGTGTGGCTGAGAATGAGTTTGCCGCCGCCGGCGTGATAAGCGGCGAGTTTGGCTTTGAGCTGTTCGTCCACGGGGGTGGAGTCGGGGAGGATGAGAAATTCCATGCCGGTCAGATCGGCGGCGTCGTCGAGCACGGCCACGTCGATTTTCAGTTCATCGCACATCAGGACCGCGCCCTCTTCGCTTTGTCCGCCTAGGGTTTCGTTCATGCCGGGGGAGGCGGACAGCAGGACGCCGCCTTGGAAGAGGGGGCGGGTTCCTTCGTAAAAAGGTTCCGCGGCTTCCACGCCCTGATACACTTCGCCAATCATGCGGTAGGCGCTTTGGTCGAGTTGACCCCGGGGATGCATTTGATCGCCCACGCAGCAGGCGCCGCCGGTGGCTTGGGTGCGGAAGCACTCGAACTCCAGGGCCGCTTTCGGTTTCAATCCACCAAAATCGCCCCACATTTTTTGGAAGCGTCCGGTCATGCCGACAAAGGGAAGGTCCCAGGTCATGGCCTGACGGGCCAGGCGGGGGTAATGAAAATACCCCCAAAACCCGGAGGGCAGGGATTCGATTTCGAAATGGGAGACGTGTTTGGCGCGTTGGGTCCAGCCCACGTTGTGGTTCACGAAGGCGCGGTTGGTGCTGTTGTAGAAGATTGCAGCTTTGGGATTGCGTCCGTGGATGAAGCGGGTGAAGCGCTGGCAGAACGCTTCCTGGGCCAAGCTCTCAAAGCGGGTGTTGTTTTCGGGAGTGTCCGCTTCCAGATTCCATTTTGTCCGCAATTTGCGGCTGGCGTCATTGAAGCAGGCGCCGTTTTCCATGAAAAGAATGTCAATCCAGACCCCGTCCACATCATAGTTGTCGAAAAGCTCCGCGAGATGAGCTTCGAAATAGTCCTGATAATCGGGATGGGTGAAGGCGTTGAAGCGCCATCCACCGGGCTGGCTGGTGACGGCATCGGCGGAGGTGGAGATTTGCGCGAAGCGTCCGTTGGAAAACATTTGCCGCCATTCCGGATGGGTGTCGGCCACATGCTCCTCCCAAACCACGGGGGTGTAGAGCGGGCAGCGAATGCCGCGGCGGTGCAGGGCCTCGATCATTTCACCCATGAGGTCCGGACGGGTCAGATGCGGATGCACCTTGCCGATTTTGGTGGGGTAATAGGACATGCCGTGATGGCATTTGGCGAAGATGTTTACATTCTGCACCCGCGCTTCAGCCATGGTCTTGGCAAATTCTTCCGGGTCAAAATCAGCACCCACGCCGGGAATGAACGGAGAGGTGTGGAAATCGAGGTGAACGTGACGGTTGGGAAGAGCTGAATTCATGGACGTGTGCATTGGGGGTGATTGGTGTTTGAAGCGGAAAGGATCGTTGCCATGGCGTGGGACACGGGTTGGCGGGGTCAAATAATACGGATTCTGTCGAAATGACAACCTCAAATGAAAAAAGTTCGGTTTACCGTCATACACAAAAAAAACCCCTTGAAAATCAAGGGGTTTTGCTTGTCTAAAATGGAGCGAGCGATGAGATTCGAACTCACGACATTCACCTTGGCAAGGTGATGCTCTACCAGCTGAGCTACGCTCGCGTTTGCGATGGGTGTGAACATAGCGATTTTTCTTTGTTTGGCAACCCGAAATTTCAAAAAATTCCACGGATTTTGGATTTTGTTTGGGGTTGAAGGGGAATAACCACGGATGAACACGGATTTTCACGGATGGGGGGCATGGATGGAGAAGGGGATTGGTTGGGACCACGGATGCCATACAGCAGACCACGGATGTGGGCGTGGATACTGCGTCTGCGGTCTCCATCTACCCTTCCTCATCCGTGGTCCCAACCCGTATCCCCATCCGTGGTCTGCTCCCAAGCAAAATTTTCTGCAAAAAATCCGTGACCCTTTTGCCCATAGGGGGTAGGGTTTTCTTATGAAAATTTTGATCTTCTGCTGTTTTTTGTTGTTCGGGGCACAAGGATTCGCCCAAATCCGCATTCCCAATTCCGTGCATCGGATCGGGGATTTGGAGCAGGTGACGGAAGAGGCGGAGGCCGATGGCGATGTTTTGATCTTTATTATGGTGAATCCCCAAAGCACCCAAAATCATGTCGCGGATGCCTTTCAGCTTTACGTGCGCCGTTTTCGTACTTATGGTCCGGTGATTCTGGTGGAACAGGGACGGGTTTTGGATACGCTTCCTGCCGGTGCGCGGCAGGGTTTCAACCAGTTGCGGGGCGGATATCCGAGGGTGGTTGCGGTGGACCCCGAGGATGGTTCGCTCATTGAAACCGTGCCGTATTTGCCGGTTCGGGACCGGGATCGGGAACTCCGCACCTATCGTCGGACGATATCCGCCTATCGAAGGGAGAAACGTCAGGCGCAACGGCGGCGTCCGGCCGTGCCGCCGCCGCAGGTGTTGGATGCCCACCCACCGCCGCAGCACCCCCTGCAGCCTCAACCCGGAGAGGCCCCGGTCACGGAGGCACCGGGACAAGGTGCTGCCGAAGGGGGGGCTGAGGTAGAAGACGCTTCGGACGAGGATCATCACCACAATCATCACGACGATCATCACGACGATGAAACGGGGCATTAACCTGAAACCATGAGATCTTTGCTGTGAATCCGCACAATCTCATGGGCTACAAGGGATTGTCGGGAACACTCGACAGACCGCAAGGGTATGCCTCGGTTCCAGACAATCCCTTTCGCTCCATGATCTTGCACGCCTTCTGTGCAAATATCTCACGGATTCAGGGATTAACCTGAATCCGAGGAATTTTTCACTTTTTTTCATTTTTTCGCGGAAAATGGAAAAGTCATTGGGTGTAGGGAGGTGAATCGTGAATGGATGGTCCGTTCACCCCCTAAACAAGAAAGCGAAAGTGAGAAAGATCATGATAAATATGAACAACGTACAACTCCTCGGCAAAATCACCCTGGAGCCCAAGATCAAGGAAGTCAAAAAAGGAACGAAGCTTGCCGAGATCGGCATTGGCATTTCCGAATCCTACCGCAAGGAAAGCGGCGAATGGGAGAACCGCATGCATTTCGTGGATGTGGTGGTCTGGGGCAAACAAGCCGAACTGGTGGAGAAATCCTTTAAGAAGGGGGATGGCATCCTCGTCGAAGGTTCCCTGCAGTTCGACAGTTGGGAAAAGGACGGCCAACGGCGTTCCCGACTGCGGGTGAAGGGTCAGCGGATTCAGCCCGTTCAACTGCCCCAATACAATCAGGAGTACAAAAAAGCCTCTTGAACCCCACGATGCCGGTCCGCCGATTTCCGGGCAATACGCCCCGGGGATGGGCGGTCGGACCGTGGTTGAAAAGAGAGGAAACCAACGGATGGCTTTGCCGTCCAACGGATAAGAAATTGGGGTGATGAAACCGATACATCCGTTGGACGGCGCAGCCATCCGTTGGTCCTCCCTCACCAAACCCTAATCCCCATCCGTTGGACGGCGCAGCCATCCGTTGGTATTTCAAACGCAATGTACCTTTAGTAAATCCGTGAAAATCCGTGCGCATCCGTGGTTCCTTTCCCTAAACCCGGGTCAAGATCCGAGATCATCCGTGGAGGGTTTCGCCTTATGTTTTGGAGCGATTTCAAGGTTGTCCTCTTTGTGTTGAGGGGGATATTTGGCTTTGATTTTGTCGCGTATCTTTTTGTAAAGCCGTTTGGCCCATGGAAATTCAAGCCCGAGGATGCCCAAACCCAGTGGAATGAAAATAAAGGCGGGTCCGGGTAGGAAAATCAGGGCCACGCCCAACAGCAGCACGGTGGTCCCGACGATGGTGATCACCAAAAATCGGGTGAAGCGGTAGGTGTTGTGTGCGTGTTTCCGGAAGGAAAATTTCATCTGGGCCGGTGGGGTTGGGTTCCGTTACATTAGTAGGCCCAGCCTCATTTTGCAAATGGCGCGGATTGTTGGAAAATGTGGGAATATGTGTCTATGTATGTGTTTTATCCAAAAATTTTATTTTTTCGGTTGCCTTTTGAGTTTGAATCGGGCTCTATGTGTGCATGCCAGCCACTGTAACCCAATTGACCCGACAAATCATCGAAGCCCAGGTGCGTGCCCGCGTTTATGCGGAATTGGGGCTTTCCGTTCCGAATAAAGTCAATGCCCCCAACCCTTTGTTGGTGAATGTCAGTGCCCGGCATTGTCATTTGACCCAGGAAGCGGTGGAGATTTTGTTTGGCAAAGGTCATGAATTGACCCCCATGAAGTGGTTGTATCAGGATGGCTATTACGCCGCCGAAGAAATGTTGACCCTTGTGGGGCCCCGCAGCCGGGTGATCTCCAATCTCCGCATTTTGGGACCTTGCCGGGATGTGAACCAGATTGAGTTGGCGTATACCGATGCCATTGCCTTGGGCATTCAAAACGTGCCCACTCGCCTTTCCGGGGATGTGAAAGGTAGCGCGCCTTGTCTGCTGATGGGGCCGGCCGGTCATTTGGATTTGAAAGAAGGCGTGATCCGCGCCGCCCCGCATGTGCACATGAGTCCCGCCGACGCCAAATTTTATGGCGTGGAGCAGGGGGAGATCATGAAATTGCGCGTGGGGGGACCGCTGGGGATGACCTTTGAAAACGTTCTCGTGCGCATTGGCGAAGGCATCAAGCTGGAGGTGCATATTGACACCGATGAAGGCAATGCCTGCAACCTCCGTCCCGACACCCCATGTGAGCTTCTGAAAAAGTGAACTGTTGAAGAAATAATTTTTGAATCCCGAATTTCCCATAACCCGCAACCCTGTTTCCGGTGCGATTCCCGCGCCGGACCCGATCAACCAAAAGAAGAGGAATACCAATGAGTGACTCCCTGGGCATTATCGAAACCAAAGGCCTGGTAGGCAGCATCGAAGCTGCCGACGCCATGGTCAAAGCCGCCGGCGTGACCCTCGCCAAGCAAATCCCCATCGGGGGAGGTTATATCTCCATCACCGTCAAAGGCGATGTGGGCAGCGTGAAGGCCGCCGTCGAAGCCGGCGCCGAAGCCGCCAACCGTGTGGGCGATTTGGTCGCCTCCCACGTCATCCCGCGTCCCCACGTGGATCTCGTCAAACAATTTGGTCTTTAAGACACACAAGATAAAGGAATACCATCATGGCTAAACAAGCATTGGGCATTATCGAAACCGTTGGACTCGTCACCTTGCTGGAAGCCGCCGACGCGGCGTTGAAAGCAGCGGACGTGACCATGTCCGGCTGGGAAAAAGTCGGCAGTGGCATGGTCACGGGCTTTTTCCACGGCGACGTGGCCGCAGTCAAGGCCGCCGTCGAAGCCGGCGCCGAAGCCGGTTCTCAAATCGGCGCCATCAAAGCCGTTCTCGTCATCCCCCGTCCGCACGACGACCTCAGTGGTCTCGGTAGTTGGATTGGATAAGGACCCGCGAAGGACCCCGCGTGAAAATTCTCGTTGCCAACATTGGATCGACCTCCTTCAAGTACCGTCTGTTTGACATGGACGGCACGGCCGTGCGCGTGCTTGCGCAAGGCGGTGTGGAGCGGGTGACCGATCATGGCAGCGCCATCCGCCAATCCTTGGACACTTTGGTGTCCGAGGGGCATTTGGATGCGGTGGACGCTTTGGACGCGGTGGGCTTCAAGACCGTGCTCGGGAAAAATCTTTCCGGGTGCGTGCCCGCCGACGACCGGGCCTTGAAGGCCTTGGACGATTTCAAGGAAATCGCCCCGGCGCACAATCCGCCCTACGCGGCCAGCATCCGGTATTTTCGGGAGACTTTTCCCTCGATCCGTTTGGTGGCGCTCTTTGAAACCGCGTTTTACCAGTGGGTGCCCAAGGCTTCCAAAGTGTACGCCCTGCCCAAAGCCTGGCGCGATCTGGGCATCGAGCGGCAGGGGTTCCATGGCGCCAGTCACAAATACGTGGCCGAGCGTTCCGCGGAACTCATGGGCCGGGAGGATGTTGCCGAACGGGTGCGCAATCTCTATTTGCGCGGACCCGGAGAATGGGAGGGCGAGCCGTTGCGGGTCGTGTCCTGTCATCTCGGCGGCAGCAGCTCCATCACCGGCATGCACAGCGGCGTAGCCATGAGCAACAGTTTCGGGCTCAGCCCCCAGGCGGGGATTCCCCAAAACAACCGGGTGGGGGATCTCGATTCCGCCGCCTTGCCCTACGCCATGGAGAAGCTCGGTTTGCCTTTGGCGGAAGCGGTTCGTCAAATGAACAAAGAAGGCGGCTTGCTCGGCATTTCCGGGGTCAGCAACGACTTGCGGGACATCAAAGCCGCCGCGTCCGAAGGCCATGCCGACGCCCAACTCGCCTTGGACGTGTTCGTCGACAACATCCGCCAGTACGTGGGCGGATACATGTTCAAAATGGGCGGCATGGAGGCCCTGGTCTTCACCGCCGGCATTGGCGAACACAACCCCGACATTCGCGCCGCCGTTTGCGCGGGCCTCGAGGGCTTCGGTCTCAAGATCGATCCCGCCAAAAACGATGGCCTGCACAGCGAAGGCTCCATTCACACCGAAGATTCCAACATCCAAGTCTGGGTCATTCCCGCCAACGAAGAACTCGTGATCGCCCGGGAAACGAAACGACTTCTGGAGAGATCCGACTGATCCGACGGATCCGACCGATCGGTCGGATCGAAGCCCTCTCCACTTCTCTACTTCTCTACTTCTCCCCTCTGACCTCTAACCTCTCTCAAAAACCACCCAACCCAAGGAACTCATCATGGCACAAAAAGCAATTGGACTTATTGAAACCAAAGGACTGGCCTGCCTCGTGCACGCCACCGACGCGATGCTCAAAGCCGCGGACGTCAAACTCGTGGGCCCCATGAAAAACGTGGGCAGCGGACTCTGCTCCGCCATTGTCGAAGGCGATGTCGCCGCCGTCAAAGCCTCCATTGAAGTCGGCAGCCAAGCCGCTTCCGAATACGGCGAAGTCGTCAGCGTGCAGGTCATTCCGCGTCCGCACGACGAAGTGGCCGCGATTCTGCCCAAACCCGCCGCCGCCAAGAAGTAAGCGATGTTTCTTGCACGCGTGATCGGTCAAGTCGTCTCCAGCAAAAAAGACGACGCCATGCAGGGGCGCAAGCTCCTGTTGGTGCGTCCGCTGTTGGTGGACGAAAACAACCCCGCCCAATTTCGGCCAGGGTCCAACACCATTGTGGCGGTGGACTCCATTGGCGCCGGGGTGGGGGAGCTGGTCATGCTGGTGCAGGGCAGTTCGGCGCGAAAAGTCAAAGGCCTGTCGCCGTGTCCCATCGACGCGGCCATCACGGGCATCGTGGACACGGTGGATGTCCTCGGAACCAACATATACAAATCGTCTAACTGAGACGCGAAAACCGGAAACCTTTTATGCAAAAAACGATGAACGAAGAACTGGTGCGGAGCATTGTCCAGGACGTGCTCGCCAAAATTCAAAGCACGGGTGGCGCCGCGAGTGGCACTGCGGGTGCGTCTGAGGGCGGCTCCTGTGGCTGCAAGCGCAAGGCTTCCGGGAATTTGGGCGTGTTTGGGGATGCGGCCAGCGCCGCCGCTGCCGCGCGTCAGGCGTTTGAAGAGCTTCGGCTCAAAGGCATGGCCGGGCGACGGAAAGTAGTCGACATTGTCAAACGTCACTGCGCCGCCAAAGACGAAGAATGGGGCAAACTGGAATTTGCCGAAACCAAAATCGGACGTTTGGAGCATAAAATCGGGAAATTGCAGGGCATTCAGGGAATTCCCGGAGTGGAATGGCTGCAACCGCTCGGCATGAGCGGCGACCACGGCATTGCCATGGAAGAACACACCCCCTTTGGCGTGGTGGGGGCGATTACGCCGGTGACCCATTCCATTCCCACGCTGGCCTGTAACGTGATTAATATCGTTTCCGCCGGAAACGCGGTGGTCTTCAATGCCCACCCCGGCGGCGCCAAATGCGCCGCCGAAGCGGTGGGGGCGTTTTAACCCGCCAATGTACGCGAGTTGGGGGTTGCCCAAATCA
>JAFIGC010000271.1 GCA_020831635.1 Verrucomicrobiota bacterium
TATGGAGTCGTTTCCAGGGCGTAAATTGCGCAGTCCGCGAACTATTTCGTCTAAGTGTAACCGCATAAACTGAAAGCGACCCGGGTCCCCGGGCAATTCGTCGCGGATATCCCCCAACAATTGAGGCCATTCAAATCTGGAGTGGTGCCAGCCATGCAGGGTCTCCAAACCCCGTTCGACGCGTTTGAGTTCATCGGCCAGCGTTTCCGCCCGCTTCACGCGATCCTCGATGGACGACCAAGAGGTTTCCAAGTCTTTGGAATAACGGATTCGGGATCTCATGCCATTCACGCTCCACCCGGTGCCGGCGACCACGACCAAGACAATGAGCACGGCGCCGATTTTCAACAACGGGTTGTTGGAGGCCGCACTGTGGTAGTGCAGTTCATCTTCTTCCAGTAAGTTGATGTATTGTTTCATGAGGAGGAGGAGATCAGGGCGATGGCGGCGCCAATGGCGGGAGCAAACATGCTTTCCACGCCTTGAACACCTTTGGGGTACGTGTGCATGCCATTCGGGGAGAACGGGTTCCAAACTTGAATGTCGGCCCCCATCATTTCGCCCATAATATGAATCCAATATGGGGAATAACTGAGACCTCCCGAGGCATAGACTTGTGAAATCACGGTGTTTTCGTTTCGTTCGACGAATTTTTTGGAGATGGAGATCTCTTGCAACAAGCTGCCGATGGGGTCAAGCGAATTGTCCAAGAGCGGGGTGGCATCTTCGAAGAGAACCGTGAGCGCTTCTTCTTCGTCGATGCTGAGCACATCTTGGATGCGCTGTTGGATGTAGACCGAGCCATATTCGAATTTTCGAACCAACCGCAACTCTCCGCCAATGAAAAAACTGATCATGGTGGACTCCGCGCCGGTTTCCAGATAGCAGACCGCCCCTTCCGCTTCCCGGATCTCCGACACGTGGCTGAAACTGTTCAATGCGGCCAGGCCCGCGATTTCCAAGGACAGCAGGCTGGGTTTGTGGTGGGCAAACAATGCCCGCACGGCCTTGACGTCTTCATTGGGCATGGCGGAGGCCAAAACCTTGTGGTCGGTTTGATCGACTCCTTTTTCAACCACGGAGTAGCCGATGCGATAGTTTCGGTCCAGTCCCAAGGATTTGCCCACCCGGTTGCGGATGGATTTTGCGTCCTGCATTTTGCTGGAGATAAACATGAACCGGACCTGATCCCGGTTGCCATTCATGCAGGCGGCCGCATAGGGCGCCGAAAGCTTTTTGGGCAAGGTCAATTTCTGTGGGGGCACCTCGCCGTGAAAGTCAAACGCGGGCATGACATCAGCTTCCACCAAGGTGAAACTTGAGCCGGATTTGCGCACGCGGACCAACTTCGTGCTGGTGCTGCCAAAATCCACACCCACGACATCGTGTATTTTTTTTGCTTTCGGTTTTTCTTTGTCAGGCAATGGTCATCTCCATGTTGAGAGTTTCCTTTTCGCGAAAACGCGAAGATTTTCAAGACTGTAGTTCGCTTATTTCTCAGGAACACTTTCTCAAGAATGCGCTTGAGCCGAAAGCGAACAGGGTGTAAGTACAAAGCAAAATGCAGACCATAGACGAATTAGCGCGCGAATTTCTCGCCAAAAACACACATGACAGCAGTCATGTGCTTCTGAGTACCCGGCAAAAAGCCTGGTATGCTTGCGTGGCCACGGCCGCACTTTGGTTGCTGGCCTACCGCTGGGATGTGTTCGTGATCCTGTTTTCCTGCCTCTCTGCCAGCGCGTATCTGGCCGTGGCGGTGTTCAAATTGTGGTGCGTGCTTCTGGGCATGAAAAAACCGCCGCGCGCCGTGCTGGCGGGGGAGCAAGCCGAGCGCATTCCCGACGAAGACCTTCCCCTCTATACGATTCTGGTTCCCCTCTACCGCGAAGCCGCCGTGTTGCCCCATCTGACCCGCAATCTCCTGAACCTGGATTACCCCACCGAGAAACTGGACATCAAGTTGCTGTTGGAAGAGGATGACCCCGAGACCGTGAACGCCGCCCGGGCCTTGAATTTGCCGGAATGCTTTGAACTGATCGTGTTGCCGGATGCCCAACCCAAGACCAAGCCCAAGGCTTGCAATCATGGATTGAAAGCCGCGCGTGGCAGTTATGTGGTGATATTCGATGCCGAAGACCGTCCGGAACCCGACCAACTGCGCAAGGTGCTGGCGTCCTTCAAAAACGCGCCCGCGGATGTCATTTGCATGCAGTGCCGCCTCTATTTTTTCAATGCCACCCGGAATTGGCTGACCCGCTGTTTTGCGGTCGAGTACGCCACGTGGTTCAATTTTTACCTGGAGGGCTTGCAACACATGCGCGTGCCCATGCCGCTGGGGGGCACCTCCAACCATTTCAAAACCGAAGTTTTGCGGGAAATCGGCGGATGGGACCCCTTCAATGTCACCGAGGACTGCGATCTGGGCATTCGTCTCTACAAGAGAAGGTACCGCACTTTTACCGTCCATTCCACCACCTGGGAAGAGGCCACCAGCCAAACCGGCAACTGGATTCGCCAACGCTCCCGTTGGGTGAAGGGGTATTTCCAAACCTATTTCACGCACATGCGCCATCCGCTGCAAACCTTCCGGGACCTGGGTCTGCGGGGATTTTGCGGATTTCTGCTTGTGGTCGGCGGACATTCTCTCCTGTTGGTCCTCAATTTGGTGTTTTGGATCCTGGCCTTGATTTACGGCGTGCGTTTGGGACAGGACTATTTGGCGGGCCGCGATTTATGGGAGGTCATCGCCGGAGACAACCATGCCATTCGGAACGCTTGGAAAATGATCTATCGGGGGCCGGACGAACACTGGTTTCTCGCGCCCCTGTCGGTGGCGTTTTTCGTGGTTTCCGGTGCGCTTCTCTTCGCAAACTTCATTTTCCTGGCCCTTGGGCTGGCCGCGGTTCGCACGCAACAACGTCGCCACCTTTGGCCCGCTGCCCTGACCATGCCCGTATACTGGGTGCTGATTTCCATCGGCGCCTGGAAAGGTTTCCTGCAACTTTTCACCCGTCCCTTCTATTGGGAAAAAACCCGGCACGGGGTGGATCCCGATGCCCACACCCCCGAGGAACTCCATCATGCATAACGCCATTCGTCTCTTTTTGCTCTGTTTGATCGCCTCACCGTCGATGAGCCTTCTCCGGGCCCAAATCGGCGCCCCGGAAGGGGCCGTGTTTGATGGAGCCACCGTCTCCGGCCTCGCCAGTGGCATTCGCTTGGAAGACTGGAACCGAAAGCTCACTACCGGCGGACGCTCTGAAACCTTTGAAATGACCCGGGCCGTCGTGGGGCTGCAAGTTCCCTTTCGCACGGGCACCGCCGGTTGGCTTGAAGGGGGCTGGAACGAAATCGAGCAGGGGGGACGCGGTGGCAAAGGCGGGGTGACCTGGG
>JAFIGC010000272.1 GCA_020831635.1 Verrucomicrobiota bacterium
TCCCGGCGGGGAACTGGCCGGGCGATTGGGGCACGGTCCCACCCCGCCCCCGGACCCCTTTGTCCCACCCACCGCTCCCACCGTCGCCCCCGACGCCGGAGAAGCCACCCGTTTTCTGTCCCAAGCTTCTTTTGGGGCGCTGGGCGCCGAACTGCAAGATCTGGACACCCTCGATTTTGCCGACTGGCTGGACGCCCAACTCGCCCTGCCTCCCACGCATCACCTCCCTTACGTGGAAACGCGCCGCGCCGAAATGCTGGCCCGCACGGACGGCGACAGCGACGGTTGGCAGACCCCGCGGCAAGAGGCCTTTTGGCAGCACGCCCTTACCGCCCCCGACCAGCTCCGCCAGCGCATGGCCTTCGCCCTCAGCCAAATCCTCGTCATTTCCCAATTCGGGCCCCTGGACGTGGACCATGTCGGCACCACCCTCTACTACGACATGCTGCTCGATCACGCCTTCGGAAATTACCGCGACCTGCTCGAAGAGGTCACCCTCAGCCCCATGATGGGCACCTATCTGAGCATGATGCGCAACCAAAAACCCGATCCCGAAACCGGGCACGAACCGGACGAGAATTACGCCCGCGAAATCATGCAGCTTTTTTCCATCGGGCTGGTGCGCCTGCATCCCGACGGATCCCCGGTGCTGGATGCCGAAGGCCGTCCCATCCCCAGCTACACCCAGGACGAAACCGTGGCCCTGGCCCACGTGTTCACCGGATGGGGGCCCCACTGGGATCCCAACGACCCGCCCAGATGGAGCAACGGCAGCCTCGCCGATCCCGCCGGCTGGTTCCGCTGGGGGCGCGACCCCCTGCGTCCCATGAGCTTCTATCCCGATTTTCACGACCAGGAGGACCGCCTCATCGTCGGCGGCGTGACCGTTCCCGGAACCCTTGACGGAGAGGCCCGCATGGCCATGGCCCTCGACGCCCTGTTTCACCATCCCAACGTCGGCCCCTTCCTGGCCCGGAACTTGATTCAGCGTTTTGTCACCAGCAACCCCGGTCCCGGTTACATTCAGCGGGTGGCCGAAGTCTTCAACGACAACGGGCAGGGTGTGCGCGGCGATCTGGGCGCGGTCATCCGGGCCATCCTGCTCGATCCCGAAGCCCGTCATCCCGCATACCGGGAAAGCCTCACCCAGGGCAAGCCCGACGAACCGGTGTTGCGCATGGCCCGCATGCTCCGGGGACTGGACCTCCAACCCGCCAAAGCCGGCGATCCGCGGTATTTCCTCAGTTATCAGTACGGCCTCCCCGAACAAGCGCCCCTGCAGTCCCCCTCCGTCTTCAACTTTTTCCAGCCCGTGTACCAACATCCCGGACCCATCTCGGACGCCGGACTCCTTTCCCCCGAATTTCAGATTTTCTCCGAAACCACCGGTATTCGGCAGGCCAACGCCATCTTCAACGCCCTCAACTGGGGCATTTGGACCCCCGAGCCAGACGATGAAGGGGAAAATCTCGTTCTCCGATTGAATTTCACCCCCTGGGTGCAACTCCTGAACACCCAGGACCTCGACCCCGCGGAAGCGCAGAACCTCCTGCTGGATCATCTGGACGCCCTCTTTCTGCACGGAGACATGCGCCCGGATCTCCGGCAGGGAATCCTCGAGGCCTACGCATCCCTGCCGTCTTGGTTCGACACCTCCGAAGAACGCCAAATCCAGCGCGTGCGGATGGCCTTGTATCTGATCCTCACCTCCCCCGAAGCGTTCGTCACCCGATAGGAGCCCCATGAGTCATTCCGAAAAACGCATCAGCCGCCGCACCTTTCTGGGACAGTCCGCCTGCGCCGGACTCGGGCTCACCGGCGCCCTCTCCACCATCGGCACCCTCCGCCTCTTCAACGCCGCCCTGGCCGATGGCGGACTCCCCATGAACAACGATTTCAAAGCCTTGGTCTGCCTCTTCCTCTACGGCGGAAACGACAGCAACAACACCCTGGTGCCCCGCGACCTCTCCGCATACCAGGCCTACGCCCGCGACCGGGGCATCCTCGCCCTGCCGCGCGAAGACCTGCTGCCCCTCAATTACGCCGGGGATGATGGACGCGAGTTCGGGTTTCATCCCGCCATGGCGCCCCTGCAAACCCTCTTCAACAACGGCGCCATGTCCGTGGTCTGCAACGTCGGCACCCTCGTCGCCCCCATCACCAAAGCCGAATACCTCTCCGGCGGCGCCGCCATCCCCCCGCACCTCTTTTCCCACAACGACCAACAGGTGCAATGGCAAACCTCCGTGCCCGATTCCTCCGGAAAAATCGGCTGGGGCGGACGCCTGGCCGACCTCCTCCAAGGCCTGAACCAAGAGGCGGACATCTCCATGAACATCTCCATCGCCGGCTCCAACTTCTTTCAGGTGGGCGAAGAAGTGCTCCAATACCACGTCACCCCTGCCGGCAGCATCGGACTCAGCCAAAGCGACGCCGACTGGTCCCCCATTCAGGAAATGTACCAGGCCTCCGGTCAAATGCTCCAGCGCAGTTTCGGCCACCTCTTCGAACAGGAATATGCCGCCATCATGAAACGTGCCGTCGCCAACGACACCCTGCTCAAAGCCGTGCTCGCCACCGTCCCCGAACACACCGACCTCTTCCCCCTCAGCACTCTGCCCGGCGGCGGACTCAACCGGGTGGCCGCCCAACTTCGCATGATCCTGCGCCTCATCGAAGCCCGAAGCGCCCTTGGCATGCGCCGCCAGATCTTTTTCGCCTCCCTGGGGGGATTCGACACCCATGACGCCCAGCTGGACGACCATCACGACCTGCTCGCCGAACTCAGCAACGCCATCGCCGACTTCCACAACGCCACCGCCGCCCTCCAGCGCGACCAAGACGTCACCCTCTTCACCGCCTCCGATTTCAACCGCACCTACAACAGCAACGGCAAAGGCTCCGACCACGCTTGGGGCGGCCACCATTTTGTCGTCGGCGGCGCCGTCAACGGCGGCAACCTCTATGGACGCATGCCCGTCTTGGAAAACGGCGGACCCGACGACACCGGTAGCCGGGGAAGTTGGATTCCCAACATTTCCACCGACGAAATGTCCGCCACCCTCGCACGCTGGTTCGGTGTGCCCGAATCCTCCCTGCACATGGTCCTCCCCAACATCGGACGCTTCGACAACCCCAACCTTGGGTTCATGCATCTGTGAGCCGCGGCAAAAATATCCTTTTAGTCTTCGCCCTCCTGCTCGTGGCCGGGTTGGCCCTGCATTTCCGTCCCCGGGCGCCGCTTCCCGAAAGCCCCTTGACCCCGGAAGTCCCCTCACGTCCACCGACAGTCCTCCCGACCGTCCCGGACGAAATCCCTGCCGATACTCCCGGAGAAACCAGACCTCCCGCGCCCGCCTTCCCCGCGCTGACGCCACCCGACCCCGCCGACC
>JAFIGC010000273.1 GCA_020831635.1 Verrucomicrobiota bacterium
TGCCCCGGAGGGGCGAAAGCGGTTAGCCCGGGGTCAGGGAGGAACGACCGCAGCCCCGGGTGGGCGGGATATATCTCCGAGCGCCCCGGAGGGGTGCAAGCGATACGGAGGCCTGGCAAACTCGCAACACTTAAAAATATTCAAAATTCAATTGCATCTCGTTTTCAAATTTTTACAGATTTCTTTATGAGCTATGTTCACCATTGTTATCATTTGATTTTCTCCACCAAAAACCGTGAGCCCCTGATTCACAAATCGTTTCAGGAAGAATTGTATCAATACATCGGAGGCATTCTTCGTGAAAAACAAGGCTCATTAGTTGAGATCGGGGGTGTTGAGGATCACATTCATATCCTGGCGTATTATCACCAAAGCGTCGCCCCCGCGGACATGGTCAAGCACATCAAAAGCTCAAGCAGTCGATGGGTGAACGAAAGCGGGAAATGTCCGCATCGCTTCAGATGGCAGATCAAATACGGATCATTTTCGGTGAGCCAATCCGCGATTCCAGACGTCAGGGCGTACATCCGGAATCAGGAGGAACATCACAAAAAAGAAACCTTCCAAGAAGAATTCAGGCGGTTTTTAAAGGCGCATGGATATGAAGGTGATGAAAGGTTTATGTGGGAATGAATTAACCCGCTTCTTGAGGCAAATGCCCTGATCGCTCGCACCCCTCCGGGGCGCCAAAATGGTTGGGCACGTATTCCCAGGGCTGCGGAGCGCTGGCGCGCTCCTGACCCTGGGCTAACCGCTTTCGCCCCTCCGGGGCGGATTTTGAGGCAGACGAAACCCTGCCCCTGAGGAGAAAATGAACATCGAACTTTGAACGTCCATCTTTGAACATTGAAGTTCCTGCCCCGGAGGGGCAAAAGCGGTTAGCCCGGGGTCAGGGAGGAACGACCGCAGCCCCGGGTAGGGGGGCATATCTCCGAGCGCCCCGGAGGGGTGCAAGCGATGAGCGTCAGACTCGTCGGGAGGTGAGGCATCCCGGCGGGAAAGTGACCATCGTCCATCAGGAGGGCACTGGAGTCTCAACCATAACGACAAGCGACCTGGGGGGGATGGTCATCGATCCTTCGCTGGTGCGCGTACCGTCGGATTCCATTTCATATACCGTGAAATTTTGGCATTTGTTGGAGGTGACGAGGTTCACTTCGGCTGGTGTTTCGCTTTGATTGGCGAGCACGTATGCTTTTCCCCCGTTGCGCTTGTTTTTAAACACCGCGTAGAGGATCTCCGCGCCTTTGGTCTCACATTCGACCCTGGCGTCCACTGTGTCCAAATACGTGCCGTTCCAAAGATAGTCCCATAAACGGCGTCGCAGGCGCAATGCCTTTCGGCCATAGGCAACCGTCATCGGGATTTCGTCTGTGTTTGCTTTGAAATTGCGGGCTTCGTAATTGATGATATGACCTTGAACCAAGCACTGATTGATCATTTCCCGATCATCGTACCCAATGATGCAGGTCGCAAATTTCATATCGCTGTCCATGTATTTCCAGGCCGGGGTGTAATGAGGTCCACCCCATGTCCCCCTGGAGGTTCGGATATAATTGACCGAAAAGATTTGGGCGATGGGATCCAGCACGCCTTCTCCGGCGAAGAGAAAATCAGGGTGGGTTTCACGGGCACGTTCGTAAAATTCCTCCGCCATTTTCAGGGTGCCTTTCTGATGGCTTTCTCCGGGTGGATGTCCATGGGTTGGGTCGAAGCAGACCAACAAGTCACTGGATAATTCATCATAGAGGATGCCGCTCGGTTTCAGGTCCACGATTTTATCAAACTCCTTCAAGGCCCATTTTCGGTAGGCCGCCGATGAATGGCAAAGCCCCGCACCCGATCTCCGGCTGCCTCCCGTCAAAAACTGGGTAAGCGTTTGGTAGCCGTACCCGGCGAAATGGGTGGGATTTCCATGCATGTCTTTCAAGGTATGCGGCAGCAATTGCGTTTCAAACCTTTCATCCGTCTGGTCCGCCCACTTGAATTTACACATCAACAGCACGCGAATGCCCATGCGCTCGATTTCCGCGATCGCCGTTTTCAGTTCCTCCCGCGTCCCGAGAAGTTCGTCCGTGTCTTGAAAGGGTTCCCGTCCATCCTGTCCGCCGATGGCCCAGCCGATTAATTGAAGGGCCTGCGCGCCGTCCGCTTTTGCCTTACGCATCATGTCCGGCAAATCCGTATACCGATACAGACAACACCCTTCGGATGAATTCATTTGGAGCGTCATCCAGCAGTCGACCTCTTCAAGCCATTTTGGCTGCGGTTTTTTGGCGAACCAGGTTTTGCGCCAATCCCGGTAGAATGCGATTCCCCGGTGCCACGTGCCCTCGTACAGTCCCATCAGAATGGGGGACAGCTCCCTTTTCTCTCCCGGAAGGATGAAGGGCAATTGCGCGACACTTGTCACAAATCCGGCCGGCTGACCGCCGATCTCGTCTCCTTTGGGGACTTTGGCGTGACAACTGTTGGCATAACCCGGAACCAGCTCATTGACAAAACTGACCAAATCGAGTCCATTGCCGTGCATGCCCAGATAAAGCCCCTGATTTTCATGGGACAGCAACATGAAAGGCAGTTGGCAGTTGGTTCCGGGGAAGGTGGTCATGGTTGTGGGGTGGTCCACGCCAAAATATCCCCAACTGTGGAAGCCGTCCCCCAAAACCTGTTCATGCAATCCCGCGATTTGGTTCACCGTCAGCGCTTTGATGGGGCGGGTCCCCAGCGGCTCCCGGATGCCGCCCAGACAGGGCCCCCAGACTTCCTCAACGGGATAAGGCGACTGGTTGTGTACGGTCATTATGAATTCGATGGTGTTTCCAAAGAGTTTCACGCGCATTTCCACGCGGATGTCCAGGGGACCGGAATGATTTGCCGTGATGGTTTCCCAGAGAAGCACGCAGGTGTCCGAGCCGATTTTTTGGAGGTCGGACAGTTGTTGAAATGGATGGGTCGCTTTGTTGTTTCGGTTGGATTCCGTTGGAACCAAAAGCCGGATGCCGCGGCTCAACGCAGGCTGCCGGATCAAATGCCATTGGGTCTTTTTGTTGAAAAGGCCTTTGATGGCGCCCGTTTGTTCGTCAAAATCGATTTTCAAAAATTCATTTTCCAAAGTGGCGGACATACAAAACCTTTTTGTGTTACTTGAAAAATACTTGGGTGCATGGGGAGGAGGCTATCCGAATGGAGTTGGACCTTCAAGCATCGTGAGGGGTTGATTTTGAGGGGAGGAGGGGAAACCACTGATCACACTGATTTACACTGATGTTGAGGTTGTCGAACAGCGAAGCGAACATTGAACTTCCAACTAAGAACTTTGAACAAAATGCCCCGGAGGGGCAAAAGCGGTTAGCCCGGGGTCAGGGAGGAACGACCGCAGCC
>JAFIGC010000064.1 GCA_020831635.1 Verrucomicrobiota bacterium
CCCCGGAGGGGCAGACGGTCGTAGCTCGGGGTGCGGTTTGGAGGGGAGTTCCACGACCCGACCAACCTCACCCCGAGACCCGGACACATACTTCATGGGCGTCCCGGAGGGCCGCACGTAAAATGGGGCAAAAAGGGGGGGATTTGGTATGAAATCCACAAAATTTCAGGTCCCGGTATTATTCAAAGAGGAGTGGCATCCCGTTGGGATGCGAGTTCCGGGACGCGAACCCATTCCAGTATGACCCCAACGGGGTCCAACCCGTCAGCCCGGCGGCAACGCCCCGGGAATCCCATCCCCTCCTCTGCCGACCCCAACGGGGTCGCACTCCTCCCGGAAGACATTCGCAAACCCAATCAAAACGTACCCCAAGGCCTACCTGGGAGAAATTTTGCATCATTCCCCTCTGCGCACTCCGCGTCCTCCTGTTCAAAGAAATTCCAGAATTCAGGCTTGTGCAATTTTTTCCTTTTCCTTACCATCCATTTATGAACAAGTTCTTTCTAAAAACACTCTTTGCGTTACTGCTCACATCCCCATATGTCTCTGCGGGAGAGAGAGGTGAAGACGCGGATGCGGCATCGAATTTTGGGTGCCCCACCCACGTGTATGCCGTGGTTCTCGGGGAGTTCATGGAGATTCCTTTTGACCAAGTGTATGCTCGTGAAAACCGATGGTCTTGTTCTTTTGAAAATGAAGATCTTTTAGTTCGAATATATTACGTTGATGGCAATATCAGTTCTATAGAGGCCGAATATCAAAGACCGATGGGGAGTCCCATATCCGGACCTTTGATGGGGCATATCAACATTCATTTTGAAGACAGTGACCTCACACCGAACCCCAATGGCGCGTATATCCTGAAACACCCACAGGACAAGGTTGTCAATTCATTGATCTTGATGTTTGAAGTCAAACATATGATTTTTAATCCTGAAGGTTTCGCGCCGTCTATACACCGGATCTATCAAGAAAGCGAAGCACGACAAATCAGGCTTCAACACGCCTATGTTCTAAGCTGCGTTTTGTTTCTCCTCCTTTGCGTCATGTCGTTGTTTGTGCTGAAAATCAGGAAAAGGACGGGATCGGATCATCCCAATCATCTGAAAAAGCATAATCACGCAGACTCCCACGAAAAGTCCCAAGAGGGTTCGTGAACGACTTACGTCAATCCCGTTGGGTTGACATCCAATGACATAATACAACGCATCAATGAAACATCCCAAACCCAATTATCATTCATTAATTGTCACGGTTCCTTTGCTTGTGGTTTTCCTGGTTTCATGTCAATCCAGAAGACTGGATGAGAAAATAATTTCCAATGAACATACAAACATCGTTTATTACACGGAAAAATTGTCAATTTTTCATAATAAACTCATAAAGGCTTCTGCAGAGAATCGTTTTTGGGTGGTTTATGAAGGCCCCCTTAGACACGATTCTGCACATGAATTAAGAGGAGGATGGAGCACCAGCAAACTCAGTTCTAAAGTGACTTGGTTTATATACACGACTCACGGCCAGCATCGCAGAGCAATTGAAGTTGACAGGCATTTGGCTGTGATAGAACTTATTGATTTTGATTCAGAAGAAGATAAATATATTGTGGCTGTGAATAATTTTCAAGGCACGGCTTTGGACTCTGAAAATCTGATACGTTCATTTAGGAATTTTAATATTATTGTAAAAAATGAGTCGGATTTTGTAAATAGTCCAACAAATGCGACAAACGAAAACCCCCGATAGAAAAGGCTAAGCCGGTCTGATATACTCCCCTCACATGAACGACGCGCAGCATGAAACCTCCCATAACAAGCAATACAGCACCCGCCTCTGCGCTCTCCGCGTCCTCCTGTTCAAAAAACATTGTCCGAATTCAGGCTTGCGCAATCCGCCCCTCTCACTTATCATCAATCATATGAAGATATTCAGTTTTTGTGTTTACGTTTTTGTTTTGTTTGGTTCGCATTTCTCTTACGGACATGAAATTTTTCCTGACAAAAAAGACCATTCGACCGGCAACTATTATTTTGTTTTGTATAAAAGTTACAATAAACATTTGTTGGATTCAGATGCTGCAGAATCCGCTTCTTTGATTTTAGAACATTATCGATCAATCAGAAGCGATTTGAACAACAACTCGTTGCTTTTTCATACCCTCGAAATTAATGTTTATTATTTGCTTTTACAACATTTGCCCGAGGATGATTTAGATGATTTTTCCGTGGTGAACAATATTGATTCCGTTATTCAAAAAATCATACAAGGCGCGAAGGAAACCGAATGTTTTCACGACACGTCTTTTAGAAACAAAGTTTTCATTCCGTTCGAGAAGAAATTGATGGAAATTTACAAGAAAAAAAATCTTTCCAAAAAAGTTGCACTGCTAAGTGATTTTTCCATGTCCACCAAAGAACACCCGTTGGGGTGTGTTTATTATGTTGAACTTTGGAATTCGTTTTCTTCGGCGTTACTCGACCAAATTTCCGAATCAGAATAAAGTTTTTGCCGTCCCCTTTGATATGCCAAGGTGCGAGGTGCAGGGTATGCGCCGGAGGGTCAAGGCTTCCAGTCGGACTCGTCTGACCCGTGGGACCCGGCGGAGGGCGGCGGGTTTTGGGCGGCGGGTTTTCCGACGGGTCGGACGGGTCAGACGAGTCCGACTAAAACTCCCCACATGGATGCATTTCCTGCCTTCCGAACGAAATTCCCTGAAAATTTCTTCCGCTCGGAAACCGGTTGATAAGTGTGAATCAGTGTCATCAGTGGTTCGTTATTATTTCATGCAGGAATGAATCCACAGGCCAATCAGCCGGTTCCCCGAGACCTTTTTGGCCCCCAAATCAACATTCCCGGGAATACCGCTTGACAAACCCTACTAAATCAATAGAGATACTGCACTATGATCTCTAAGAAATGTACATACGCCCTGAAAGCCGTGCTCGCCTTGGCGCGCCGTCAAGGTTCGGGTCCCATGACCATTCAGCAAATCGCGGAACTGCAGGATATTCCGCCGCGGTTTCTGGAGGCGATTTTGCGGGATCTGAAACAGAACGGTTTTACCGAGTCCATCCGTGGAAAGGAAGGCGGATATGTGCTGTCCCGTCCCGCCCGAGACATCAGTCTCGGCGAAATCATCCGCTGCGTGGAGGGTCCCTGGTTTTCGCCCTCCGCCGAGGTGGATGTGTTCACCGCCGTATGGCAGGAGGCGGAAAACGCCCTCAACCATGTGATGGACGAAACCGATTTCCAAAGTTTGTTGCGCAAAGAAGACGCGCTTCGCCGCGCCGCCGTACCCGATTATTCCATTTAACCTCATTCCCACACAACCCTCATGACCCAACACATTGATTCCGCCAAAGCCAATGCCGATTTGAAAAATGCCAGCCCCAAGGAGATTCTTCGCTGGGCGGAGGGCGTTTCCGGCGGCAAAATGATGATTTCCACGAATTTCCGCCCCTACGAGGCGGTGCTGTTGCACATGGCCGTGCAAATTCTGCCCCGCATTCCCGTTCTTTGGGTTGATCACGGCTACAATACCCCCGCCACCTACAAATGCGCCGAGGCCACCATCGCCAAGCTGAATTTGAACGTGCATTTGTACATTCCCAAACGCACCGCCGCCCACCGGGACACCGTCAACGGGGGCATCCCATCGATTGACGACGAAGCCGCCCACACCGCTTTCACCGAGGAAGTGAAACTGGAACCCTTCCGCCGCGGCATGGCCACCCTGAAACCCAAGGTTTGGCTCACCGCCCTGCGCCGGGTTCAAAACCCCCACCGCGAAACCATGAACGTGGTGGGCATGACCGGGGACGGCATCATCAAGCTTTGCCCCATCCTGGACTGGACTGACGCGGACATGGAAGCCTACATCGAAAAACACGATCTTCCCAACGAATTCAACTATTACGACCCCACCAAAGTCCTCGAAAAACGGGAATGTGGCTTGCACCTCGATTCCGCAAAGCTATAAGAACACCCGATTTCACCTATTACCCATGAACAAATACAAACTCACCCATCTTGATTATTTGGAGTCAGAAGGCATTCACGTTTTGCGTGAAGTCGCGGCCCAATTCGAACGCCCCACCCTGATGTTCAGCGGCGGAAAAGATTCCATCGTGATGTTGCGGCTGGCGGAAAAGGCCTTCCGTCCGGCGCGACTCCCCTTCCCGCTGCTCAACGTGGATACGGGGCACAATTTCCCGGAACTCAACGAATTCCGCGACCGTCGCGCCAAAGAGCTGGGCGCGAAACTGATCGTCCGCACCGTGGAAGACGCCCTCAACAAAGGCATTGCCACCCAAGTGGCCGGGGAACTCAGCCGCAACCGCTTGCAGATTCCGACCTTGCTGGCCGCCATCGAGGAATTTCAATTCGACGCCGCCCTGGGCGGCGCCCGCCGCGACGAGGAAAAGGCCCGCGCCAAGGAGCGTTTCTTTTCGTTTCGGGACGAATTCGGCCAATGGGACCCCAAAAAGCAACGCCCCGAATTGTGGAACATCTACAATGGTCGTCTGATTCCCGGTCAACACATGCGCGTTTTCCCGCTGTCCAACTGGACGGAAATGGATGTATGGGAATACATTCAACGCGAAAAGCTTGAACTGCCCAACATCTATTTCGCACACCAACGCGAAGTGGTTCGTCGCGGCGGCCAATGGCTGCCCGTCAACGACTTGCAACCGCCCAAAGCCAACGAAGAGGTCAAAACCCTGCAAGTCCGGGTGCGCACCATTGGCGACATCATGAGCACCGGCTGCATTGAGTCTGAAGCCACCACCGTGGAACACATCATTCAGGAAGTCTCCACCGCCCGGGTCACCGAGCGGGGCGGACGGGCCGACGACAAGGTCTCCGAAAGCTCCATGGAAGACCGCAAGCGCGAAGGCTATTTCTAGACCTCCCCGCCCTTTCTCATCCTCCCCATGACTTCATTTTCAGCCCTTTAAATTCCCCCTTTCCCATGAGCAATCCCGACCCCAAATCCATCGAACTTCTTCGCTTTACCACCGCCGGCAGTGTCGACGACGGCAAAAGCACCCTGATCGGGCGCCTGTTGCACGACTCGAAATCCATTTTCGAAGACCAATGGGACGCCTTGCAGCGTTCCGCCGACCTTGCGGGCGGCAGCGATGTGAACCTGGCCAACCTCACCGACGGCCTGCGCTCCGAGCGCGAACAGGGCATCACCATCGACGTCGCCTACCGCTATTTCGCAACACCGCGCCGCAAATTCATCATTGCCGACACCCCCGGGCACGTGCAATACACCCGCAACATGGTCACGGGTGCCTCCACCGCCAATCTGGCTCTGGTGCTCATTGATGCCCGCCACGGCGTGGTGGAACAATCCAAACGGCACGCCTACATCAGTTCCCTGCTCGGCATTCCCCACATGGTCGTTTGCATCAACAAAATGGATTTGGTGGACTACAGCGAAGACCGCTTCCGCGAAATCCGCGAGCAATTTTACGCGTTCGTTCCCCGCTTGGATATTCGCGACGTCACTTTCGTGCCCATCAGCGCCCTGAAAGGGGACAACGTGGTGGAGGAATCCAAAAACATGCCCTGGTACCACGGCCCCACCTTACTCGGCCATTTGGAGGACGTGTACATCGCCAGCGACTGGAATCTCAAGGATTTCCGCATGCCCGTGCAGTACGTCATCCGTCCGCTCACCGACGAACACCACGATTTCCGCGGTTTCGCCGGACAAATCACCGGGGGCGTGGTCCGCAAAGGCGAAGAAGTCACGGTTCTGCCCTCCGGCAAACGCTCCGCGGTCAAATCCATCCACATTTTGGACAAAGAACTCGACGAAGCCTTCAGCCCCCAATCCGTGGTCATTCAATTGGAGGACGACATCGACATCAGCCGCGGCGACACCCTCAGTTCCCTGGACACCCTCCCCTACACGACCCAGGATCACGACGCCAATCTTTGCTGGATGAGCGAACAGCCCCTGACCCTCGGGCGCAAATACATTCTCAAGCACGGTCCCAACGGCACCAAAGTGGTTTTTCGCGAAGTGGTCCACACCGTGGACATCGAAACCCTCGAGGAAAAACACGGGACGGCCGTGCTGGGCCTGAATGACATCGGACGGGTGAAGTTCAAAACCATGGCCCCACTGGTGTACGATGCCTACCGCAAAAACCGCAATTTCGGCGGGTTTGTCATCATCGACGAAGCCAGCAACGAAACCGTGGCCGCCGGCATGCTCCGCTCTCCGGAAAAACCCGCCCCGGTGCCGGAACACAAAGACTACGTGATTTGATCCGGAGATGAATGATACCCCCACGATCCGGGTTCTCGCCAGAAGCAGCCCGCTTTCCCGTATTCAATCCCAGGAGGCGATTGAGCAATTGCGGCCTGTGTTCCCGACCCATGATTTCGCCCTCGAATACCTGACGTCGATTGGGGACAAAGACCAAAACACACCCCTGACCGATCCGAACGTTCCCACCGATTTTTTCACCCGGGAATTGGATGCGGCCCAGTTGGAGGGCCGCGCGGATTTGGTCATACACAGCGCCAAGGATTTGCCTGATCCGCTGCCCGAAGGTCTCGTAATCGCCGCCTTGTTGCCGGGACGGGATCCCCGGGATGCCCTGGTTGTGCGCGACGGTGTGAACCTGCAAGACGGCGGCATCGTGGGCACCAGCAGCCCGGTTCGCGAGGCCGCGATCCGCACCCTGTATCCTGACATTTCCTGCAAATCCATTCGCGGCAGCATCGGCCGACGCCTGGAACAACTGGACGCGGGGCAATACGACGCAGTGATCATCGCGGGCTGCGCCCTGCAGCGTCTGGGCTTGGAGGACCGCATCACCGAATGGCTGGACTACGAGACCACCCCCCAACAGGGGCGCCTCGCCATCACCGTTCGCAAAGACCGCGCCGACCTGCTCGAACCCCTGCGCAGTGTGGACGTTCGGCGTTCCGCCGGACTGGTGGCCTTGGTGGGATGTCCCGCCGACGCCCGACTGCTGGGCGGTCAGGCCTTGTCGCTTTTGGAGGCCGCGGACATCATCCTGCATGACCGGCTCGTCCCCGAACAGGTTTTGGCGACCCTGGGTTCCCGCGCGGAATATGTCGGCAAAAAAGGCCACAGCCATTCCACCACCCAAGCGCATATCCACCGCCGCCTGCTCGCCGAAGCTGAAAAAGGGCATTTGGTGGTGCGGTTGCATGGCGGGGATCCGGGCGTTTTGGGTCATCTCGGTGAAACCCTGGACTTTTGCCGGGCCTGGAATTTGCGCACCGAAGTGGTGCCCGCGGTTTCCGCCGCCCAACTCACCGCCGCCCGGGCCCAATGTACCCTCACCCACCGTTATGAAGGTCGTAGCATCAGCTTCCTCAGCGGACACAAGGGTTTGGCGGACCACCCGCTTCCGGCCCTGTCCCCGGAACACGGCCACCTTGCCATTTACATGGGCGTGCGCGACATCGCCGCCATCCGCGAGCGGTTGCTAGAGGCCGGCTGGCCCCCCGACACCTCCGTCACCGCCGGCATGGACCTGGGCAATTCGAACGAACGCCATATACACGGTACCCTGGATGGAATTCACGAGCAACCGCTTGCCGCGCCCGCCGTTTTGCTCATCGGCCCCACCCCACATACCGTGCCCACCACCTTGTTTACGGGGACAGACCCCGAAAAATTCCTACGTCACGGCCCGCTGTTGCATTTTCCCATGATCGAATTGACCCCGGTCGATTTGGGAACCCGCCGCACCGCCCTCAAAAAAGGCTTGCGAGAATGGGACGGCATCATTTTTCCATCGGGTTTTGCCGTCAATTTGGTGATCGACACCCTCATGGAACTTGGAGATACGCGCCTACTGATCGGCAAAAAGTTGCTGGCGGTGGGCCCATTGACCGCCAAAGCCTTGGAAAACCGGGGTTTGAAAGCGGACGCGGTCCCGGAAGGATTCGGCGGGGCCGCAGCCTTGGCGGATTTGGCGGGCGACTGGCGGGGCGTGTATGGCTATCCCACTTCGGACCAGTCCCCCATTCGGGATCGTCAGGCGGCCTTGACGGACAAAGGCATTCAATTGGATGCCACCGTATTTTACCACAACACACCCACGGCCCCCGAACATTTGCCCTTGCTTCCGTTTGCGCGCGTCATTTTCACCGCCGGCAGCGCCGTTCGCGCCTATTTCGACCGTTTTCCCGAGGAGCTTCAAGCGGACCGGGAATGGCTGGCGGTCGGCACCTCCACGCTCATGGCGCTGCGGAAAGCCGGCATTCAAAGCGGAACCATTTTATAGATCCGCGTCCGGTTCTTCTCCGCCGTATCGTTTTTTGACCGCCAAAAACCCGAACCAAGCGACCACGGTAATCCCTACCAGTGCCCAGAGGGCGGGGCCGGGATGTTCGCGGGCCCGGGCCCCCAGCCAGGCATAGACAAACGCCGGTGGAATCGCGCCAAGCAGCGTGGCCACCACAAAGCGGGAAAAGTGCATGCGGTAAAGGCCGGCCAACACGCTGAGCACTTCCGGCAAGATCGGCAACATACGGGAACTGACCAAGGCCAGCCCGCCCCAGGTGTCGAACATGTGCTGAAACCGCCGCTGTTCCTCGGGAGCGGCCAAGCGGTCGGCCCACTTGCGTCCCCCCAACCGGGCGATCCCGTAACCGGTAAACGCCGACAGCACCAACCCAAACCAACCCCAGAAAAACCCCGCGCCCACCCCCAGGGCCGCACCCAAGCCGCCGATCACCCCGGAACTGGGGATCGGCAACACCAAATCCACGACCAGGAGCCCCGCCCCCACCAGTCCCGCAAGGGTCCCGTATTCGCGCAGGAAATCCCCGCTCCGTTCCATGGAGAACAACTGCTCGTAATTTTCTCCGAAAATCAGAAAATTCACCAAAATCAGGGTGCAAAGCAGGAAAAACAGCAGGATGATTTTTTTGGATGCGCTCATGTCGTGGGAGGAAAGCGGATTTTCCGACGGGTCTCAAGATCAAACGGTTGAAAATTTTCCCGCGTCATGCACTTTGAAGGCATTCGGGGACAGGCGCGCCAATCGCCGTATTGGCAGGGGCGAAGGGGGCGAACTCGGAATGAAATCCCATCAAAAGGCATGACGCGGGAATTTTTTTCAAGAAATCCAGTCTCGACATTGACGTTTTAAAATTATTGGGGTTTAAGGGTATCGTTGGATTGGCGATAGACGCCAATCACCCTTTTTTCTGGAGTCTTATGCTGATAGAATTTTGTTGTCCGGTTTGTTGTGCGCCCCTGGCCGTCAAAGAAGAGGTAGCGGGGGGGCAGGTCAACTGCCCCAAATGCCAAAAATTGATTCTGATTCCCTCGGAGTCCCCGTTGAAACGCAATGGGGACCAGGCCCCCTATTCGAAAGGCGCCCAGCATGAGGCGGACATGATCACCAAGGCGATTTCCCTGAGCGTGGAGCCCTATCGCCGCGAATTGGAAACCAAAGCGGGGCTGCTGAATGACGCCGTGGAAATGGTGAAAACCCGCAACAAGCGGATTCGGGAAATCGAGTCGCTGATTCTGAAGACGCAAAAGGAGCTTTGGGAACTGGAAGTCGAACACGATGAGCGCAAAGAGGATTACATCCGCGCCCAGACGGACCGAAAACAGTTGAAGCAACGACTGCAGTCCTTGGGACCTGGCGCGGAGCCGCCGTCGCCACTGCCGCCGCAAAATCACGAGGAACTGGAAAAAGCCCGCGCCTCCCTGGAAAAATCCAAAAAGAAAAATCGGATTTTGGAGCGACGGATCAACCTGACCTTGGAAAGCCTGACCAAAGCGAATCGGCGGACCAGCGAATTGCTGGACCAAGTGAAAAACATTCCCGCGGCCACCCGGTTCCTCGGTGAGTTGGGCTCGCACTTTGAACTCGAGGAAACGGCGACCTCCGAGCATGGCCGGGATGTGGACGAGGCGACCGGGCTCTTGCGCCAAGCCGCCTCACGGCTCAAGGAAGCTTCGAAATACATCGAAAAGCTGAAAAAAGAACAGGCCAAGCTGACGGAAACCGTGGAGCGCTTGCAAAAGGAAAAAGACGAATCCAAAGCCAAGCACCGCGAAGAACTGGCGTCCCTGCAAAACGATCAGGGCGCTTGGGCCGATAAAGCCGTGGCCCTGCAAAAGGAAAAGGACGCGGAGGAGGAAAAATACCGGAAGGAATTGGAGGCCTTGCAAAAGGAACTCAACCTCTGGACCGAAAAAGCCGAGACCCTGCAAGAAAAGCAGGAGACGGACCGGGAGACACACCGGAAAAAAATCGAAGCCATGGAGAAAGTCCATGCCGAATTGACGGAGAAGGCCGAGGCCCTGCAAAAAGAGAAAGAAGCCTCCGATCAACGGCACCGCGAGGATGTGGATCGTCTGCAAAAGGAAAAAGCGGAGATCACGAAAAACCTGGATGCCTTGCAGAAAGAAAAAGACGATGCCCACCAACGCTTTCAAAACGAATTGGCGGCATTACAGAATGACGTGGACACCTGGGGTGACAAAGCCGAAACCTTGGCCCGGGAAAAGCAAGCCGCCGAGCAGCGGCATATGGACGATCAGGAAACCATTGCCACCCTGAAATCGGAATGGGCCGAACAAGTGGCCGAAATGCAATTGGAACAGGAAAAAGAACGTACCCGGCTCGAGGGGGAGTTGGAAACCCTGCGCAATGAATTGACAGCCAAACTAGAACAGGGACGGGAGGAACTGCAAGCCGTACGCACTCGTCTGGAAGGGGAATTGGAAGCCGAACGTGCCCGCTTGGAGGGCGAATTGGAAGCCGAGCGCACCCGTTTGGAAGGGGAAATCAAAGCCGAGCGTACCCGACACGCGGATGAACTGGAAACCCTGCGGGAACAACTCTCCGAGGAATTAAAGCAAAACAGGGATGAATCGAAGCAGACGCTTGCCGAGCAATCCAGCCTCATCGAAGATTTGCGTACCGAAAAAGACCAACTGGAAACCGATTTGCGCACCACACGGGATCAAGGGGCCTTGTGGGAGGATGAAGCCAAAAAAATGCGCGCGGCCTTGGCGGAATCCGAGGAAAAATTCAGAAAACGCGAATCCCTGCTGGAGAAAAAAATCGCCAGACTGGAAGAGGAATTCCAAGAACAGGATGCCCACATGCAGGATGTCTTGAAAAATCAGCAGGTCCTGGCCGATCAAAGCATGAAACTCGAACAACAGCGCGCCGAACTCAAAAAGAAACTGGGCGAAGCCTTGGAACGCATCGAGGAATTGGAAGGTTAAAAGTTATTTTTGCGTGGACCCTTAACGAAAGCGAATCAATTCCCGTTGCAACAAGGTGCGCATGTAGGGCATGAGCAAGGCGCGGGACTCCAGATAACTGAGGCGATGTTCGTCGGCAAACTCTTCGATCAGTCGCTCCATGCTGGGCTTGGCCTCCAAGCGGGAGAGGAGATCCAAGCCGATGATGTCGAGATCCACGCGCCGTGCCTGGGGATTGTCCACCCGCTCGAACCGGGCTCCGAGGGTGCTGCGACTGACCTCACGCCATTTCCCCGTCCATTCCGGCGTATATTTGGAGAGATCCTCTTTGGCCGGGGGCGTGGGTTTGAAATCGGATTTCCGTTTTTTAAACATCGCCCACACACCCTTCCCCGGCGGGCAACGCCACCCCGGCCGGAACGATTTGCTCAAAGGTGCAAAGTCGCTTGTTTTCGACCTCGTGCCAAATCCAACCGTGTCCATGGGCGCGGCGGGTCAACAAACGGGCCATCGGGGTCAATCCCCGATTGGAAAATACCACGCGCGTGGCCTCGTGCCCGTGAAATTTGCAGGGTTCAACCTCCCCGATCCTCATACCTTCGGTGGTCAGGAGACGTTGGAAAAAATCGGGCACGCTTTTTCCATGCAAAATATAGGCAGGCAGCCCCCAACGACGGTACACCATGCGGGCGCCGTGCGGTCCGGCGAAACCGATCATGGTATTGGCCGGGTAAGCTTGCACCTTGTCCAAATCATAGGTTTTTGAAACCCGGGCATGAATCCCATGCAGGGTGTATTCTCGGGTGTCGCCGCGGTTTTCCCGGGTGGCCGCCAATACGGCGGGAGCATGTTCCGCGCCCAATGGCGTAAATTCCCAGGTCAGGTCCACTGGCGGATCCACGCGGGTGCAGTTGGCAATCAGGCCGCCATCCCCCTCCTCAAAAGTGCGCCATGGGTCGGTTTCGGGTTTCTTGGTGCGTTTTCGTCCCCGTTTCCGCCAATGAAACTCGGCGCAAAGCCCATGCCGGGTGCTGAAGGCCAAGGTCCCGAACGCGGGGTCTTTGCCGTATAGCGTGACTTCCCAGGCGGCGGGAATCCGGGTTTGCAAATGGTGCCAGGCAAAAAACCGCGGCTCAGAAGGCATGGTCGCGCCCGGTCAATTGCACGTAAGGCCGGATGCCATCGATAAAATCGCGAAACACATCAAAGGTCATTTGCTGGGCCTGGTCACTGAGGGCATGTTCGGGATCGGGATGCACCTCGACCAACAATCCGTCCGCCCCCACGGCCACGGCGGCCCGGGCCAGGGGCAACACCAAATCCAATCGACCGGCGGCGTGGCTGGGGTCCACGAAAACGGGCAATCCGGTTTCGCGTTTCACGGCGGCCACGGCACTCAAATCGAGGGTGTTCCGGGTCGCGGTTTCGTAGGTGCGGATGCCCCGCTCGCAGAGAATGATGTTCGGATTGCCCTGCTTGGCAATGTATTCCGCAGCCAACAACCATTCCTGCATCGTGGAGGACAAGCCCCGTTTGAGCAAAACCGGACGCCCCGTTTGGGCCGCCTCGGTGAGCAGGGCGTAATTCAAGGCATTGCGGGCGCCAATTTGAATCACGTCGGCCACCTCCGCCACCGCCTCGGCATCGCGTTCGCTCACCAGTTCGGTGACCACGGGCAGTCCGGTTTCGGCCTTCACTTCGGCGAGAATCTTCAGACCCTCGCGTCCCAAGCCTTGGAAATCATAGGGAGAGGTGCGGGGTTTGTACGCACCGCCCCGGAGCAGCGTGGCTCCCGCGCTTTTCACGGAACGGGCGGTGGACAGGGTTTGCTCCATGGATTCGACTGCGCAGGGACCGGCGATCACATGAAAGGTGTCGGCGGTGATTCGCAAATCCCCCACCATCACCGGCATGGGGTCCGGATGCACCTCCCGGCTGATCAATTTGAATTTCTTTTGAATGGGAATCACTTCGGTGACCATGGGCAAGTTGAGCAGCACATGCAAATCCGCGTGGCTGGTTTCATCGCCAATACATGCAATCACGGTGCGTACTTCTCCATTGAGGGTATGCGGCACATACCCCAAATCACGCACGTGGTCTTCCACGGTGCGAATGTCTCCGGGGGACGGATTGAGCTTCAGGACAATGATCATTGGGGGATTCCTAGCGGTTGACCAGACGGTACATGACCAACAGCACGCCACTGGCGATTCCGGTGATGATCGCGGTCACGCGGTTAAAACGATAAAACTCGTATCCCAAAGCCAAGGACCAGGTTTCGGTGGGCACATCGGGATATTTTTCGATCTTGCTTTCGGGCGGAAACCATCCGTCGCGTATGCACCAAAGGCAAAGGATCAGCAGCCCGATGGACCAATATAAATGTTCGTTGTTGCGCTTGACTTCAAATGATCTCGCCATGGGTGTCTCCTGATAAGCGGGAAAAATGTTGTGGAATCGAAAAAGATGCACTCCTTCTAAGGGCAATCCCTGAAATTGTCAAAGGCGGGCGCGCGTGAGAGGCAATATTTTTCTTTTCCTTTGTTAAACATCAGCATAGGGTGGTCCTTATGATTCCCGAACAAAAAACCCTTTGGAAAGCGGCGGTAAAAGCCCGCGAACAAGCCTATGCCCCCTATTCGGGCTATCAGGTCGGGGCCGCGCTTTCGATCGAGGGGTCCGAAGCGGTGATTTCGGGCTGCAACGTGGAAAACGCCAGCTATGGCGGCACCATTTGCGCCGAACGCGTGGCCGTCTGCCGCGCGGTGGCGGAACACGGTCCCGACATTCGCATTTCCGCCGTGGTCTTGGTGACGGCCACCCCCGCACCTCCTTGCGGGCTTTGCTTGCAAGTGCTCTCGGAATTTGCCAAGGGCGACCTCCCCGTCACTTTGGCCACGCCAACCGGGATGCATCGGACCTATACCCTCGACGATCTGCTTCCCATTCGATTTGACAACGCAAACCTTGAACAAAACCCCTGACAACTGCCTCATGACTGAACCCATTCTCAATGTCCTCGCCGAACGCTACGCCTCCCCCGCCATGTGCGACCTCTGGTCCGCCCGCGGCAAAGTCCGCTTGGAACGGGAGTTTTGGATTGCGGTGCTGAAAGGTCAACGCGATCTGGGCCTGAATGTTCCCGAAGGGGTCATCGAGGCCTATACCTCGGTCATCGACAAAATCGATCTGGAGGACATTCGCCAGCGGGAAGCGGTCACCCGCCATGACGTGAAAGCCCGCATAGAATCCTTCTGCGCCCTCGCCGGCCACGAACACATTCACAAGGGCCTGACCAGCCGCGACCTCACCGAAAACGTGGAACAGCTACAGGTCCTGCGCAGTCTGGAACTGATTCGCCTGAAAAGCATCGCCGTGCTCCATCAACTGGGCGAACTCGCCGACCGCAGCCGCAATCAGGTGATCACCGCCCGCACCCACAACGTGGCCGCCCAGCCTTCAACCTTGGGCAAGCGCGTGGCCATGTTCGGCCAGGATTTGCTCTGCGCGGTGGAGCGACTGGACAACCTGCTGCTCCGCTATCCGGTGCGCGGCCTCAAGGGCGCCGTGGGCACCCAATTGGATCAACTCACGCTCTTTGACGGCGATGTCGAGAAAGTGCGCGCCCTGGAAGAACGGGTCGTGGACCACCTCGGGTTCTCCCGCCTCCTACACAATGTCGGCCAGGTGTACCCCCGGAGTTTGGATTTTGATGTCGTGAGTTGCCTGGTGCAACTGGCCTCGGGTCCCGGCAGTTTCGCCAAAACCCTGCGCATCATGGCCGGACATGAAACCGCTTCCGAAGGCTTTGCCAAAGGCCAGGTCGGCTCCTCGGCCATGCCCCACAAGATGAACAGCCGCAGTTGCGAACGGGTGAACGGATTTCACGTGATCCTCAAAGGATACCTCGGCATGGCCGAAGGCTTGGCGGGCGACCAATGGAACGAAGGCGACGTCTCCTGTTCGGTGGTGCGCCGGGTCATGTTGCCGGATGCCTTTTTCGCCTTGGACGGGCTTTTTGAAACCTTCTTGACCATTCTCAAGCAATTCGACTGGTACGAGGCCGTGATTGCCCGGGAAAACCAACATTATTTCCCCTTTCTCGCCACCACCACCCTCCTCATGCAGGCGGTTCGAGCCGGCGCCGGGCGCGAAGCCGCCCACGAAGCCATCAAAGAACACGCGGTCTCCACCGTCCTCGATCTGCGAAACGGCATAATCGCGCAAAACGATTTGGTGACGCGTTTGGGCAATGACCCCCGTCTGGGGCTTGACCACGCCCAAATCGAAGCCATCATTGAAAATGCCGCCGCCCTCACGGGTTCCGCCAACCTGCAAGTGGACCAATTTCTCGCCGAGACTTCCGCGCTTACCGCCACTGCCCCCGAGGCCAAAACCTACCAGCCCGGCGACATCCTCTAGTCTTTGAGGCTTTCGCCATGTAGATCCTCCCGTCTAATTGCCCCCTTTCTTCCCCAGCCATTTCCCCACCTTCGCCCATGATTCTGGACCGAACCCTCCATTTGATTTTTGCCGCGCTTTCGGCGCTGGCGATTGCATATTTGGCAACCCCACTGGCCATGAAAATCGGGGTGTGGACGGGCATGGTCGATATGCCCGGCGGACGCAGGCAACATGAAAAACCCACGCCAAGAAGTGGCGGCCTGGCCATTTATCTTGCGTTTGTGGTCAGCATTTGGCTGCTCACCCTGACCAATTTTCTCCATACGCCCAGTTCCCATTTTTTGACATGGGCACAGGCCGTCATCACCACCTGCACCCTGGTGGTCTGTTTTGGCGTTTTGGATGACCGCTTTGAAATCAGGCCCCTGTTCAAACTCGGCGGGCAAATCATCGCCGCGGTCGTCGCATGGCGATTGGGCATCCATTTGGATCGATTCCTCGGCGTCGAAATTCCCGACGCCCTGGACTTGGCCGCAACCGTCTTCCTCTACGTCGCGGCCATGAATGCATACAACCTGATTGACGGCATGGACGGCTTGGCCGGCGGCCTGGGCGCGATCACCGGACTGGGCCTCACCGGACTCAATCTCATCATCGGCAACTTGGAAATGGCCATGTGCAGCCTGATTCTCACCGGTGCCTGTCTGGGATTCCTCCGCTACAATTTCCATCCCGCCCAAGTCTTTTTGGGTGACACCGGCAGCATGTTGATCGGCTTTTTGCTGATTTCCATCACCCTGGGCGCCAGCGCCAGAAGCGCGGCCACCATCATGCTCATCGTTCCCATACTGACCATGGGCGTCCCCTTGATGGACACGGGGCTGGCGATCTGGCGACGCTCGGTGCGCAAGGCCGTAAACAAAGACTCTAAAGTCACTCGCGGGGACCGCGATCACATCCACCATCGGCTGGCCCGGCAAGGACTCACCCAAAAGCGCGTGGCCGCCACGCTTTACGTCATCCAAGCCACGGTTTTCGCGGCCGGGTTATTGTGGGTGTTTGGCCAGGATTACCGCCTCGCCATCTTCACCATCGGCTTCTTCGCGGGCTCTTTCGTGCTGTTGCGATATCTGGCCACCGTGGAAATGACCGACAGCGGTCGCATGATCGTGGACGGCATCCGACGCCCCGGCAAACGAAAACTCATCGGCAGCCTTTTGCCATTCTTTGACATTGCCTGCGTGCTCACGGCCCTGTTCATCTTGCACGCGCTGGGCCGGCCCGGACTGTTAAACCTATCCCTTACCCGGCTGCTGCGGGAGTCCGCCCCCCCCATCGTCGCCGGCCCCCTGGTTCTCATTTGGGCCTCGCGCTATTACCGCCCGCGTTGGAGCCGGGCCCGGGCGTTGGATTATTTCTACTTGCTTCTGCTCGCGGGCGGCGGAATGCTGCTGGGGATCTCCCTTTCGACGATTCCCCAACACCACACCATGAACGCGTCCATTCTCATCAGCCTCGTGTTGCTGGCCCTGGCCGTCCCCCCCATGGTGGGTTTGCGCGTTTTCCCTCGATTGGTGCAGGACCTGATGCACTATCATGAACGCCAAGAGAAAAAATACACGGCCCAAAGCATTCCCCGCACATTGATTTATGGGGCCGGATATGGGTATACCCTCCTCACCCGCGCGGAAAGTTTCGACGACACCCCCCGAAGGCGTAAATATCAACTCATTGGCCTCATGGATGACGACCCCCATCTGTTCAATTCTTTCATCCATGGACACCCCGTGCTCGGCGGTTTGAAGGATTTGCCCCATCTGGTCATGGAAAAACAGATCACCGAAGTGATCATCACCACCCAATTGGACCCGAAAAATTTGGAACGCCTCTTGGACCTCGCGGATGATCTCGGACTGACCATCCGCCAAAGCATCATCACCCACCAAGTGCTATACGCGTCCGAAAAAAAACCGAACGAAACTCAGAAAAAATCGAAGGTTTTCTGACGTGGATCCAAAGGTTCGGGTTCCGGGTTGGGTTTTGGCTTCGGGGGCGATTTGGGTTTGGGTGTTGTGGGCTGGCGCGTGATTCGCGAAAATTCCCTGCGCAACGAAGAGAGTTCTTGCTGAAATTCCTGCTTTTCCCTTCGCAAAACGCTTTGATGATGCCGGAGAATCTTTTGTTTTTCGGCGTCCGATTTTCGTTTGAAATCCCAGGCGGGCTCTTCCCGCAATCTCCGGATTTTTCGACGAAGGGCATTGCGGGATTCCCGGTACATTTGCGTGATTTTTTGGAGCTTGGAAACCGGGGTCTCCGGGCTGAGTTCCCCGTCCATGACCTGCATGTGCGCATGTAAAACCTCCAAACGGTCCAAATCCCCGGCATCGGCCGCCGCCTGCACTTCGTGCCACAGGGCCAGCTTTTTCGGGTCGTCCGCTCCGGCTTGATCCGGGTGCAAGGCAAAGGCCATTTCCCGTTTCAGCGCTTTGATCCGCGCGGCGCTGTCCTCCGGATCCGGCGGGAGCGGCTTCCCCGTCATCAAGGCCATGAATTTTTCGTATTCCAGGTCAAGGTCCTCATCATCGAAGTCGTCTTCGTAATCCTCTTCCTCAAACCCGGCCTCCGCAAACACCCTGTCCAGTTCCGGGTCGTGGTACAGACGGAGAAACAGATCCTCGGAAAAAGGAGAACTCCCGATCAACATCCCCACCACTTCGGATTTCATTTCATCGTAGCCCACGAAGGAGGCCATGTGATCGAGCCGTTCGTAATTTTCATCCAAGAACACCTCCAGGTCCTCAAAAAATTCCCGTTTGAATTCTTCGATCAATTCTTGGAGCCGGGTACGGGACTCTTCTTCGGCCTCGCGTCTTTCCTCCAACGCTTCCGCGTGCAAGCGATCGAATTCCTTGCGATCCCGGGCAAACAAATCCCCGGCCCGGCTTTCGCTCCAATTCATCAAGTCACAAAATTCATCGATTAAAACCAATTGTGCGCGGAACATTTCGATTTCTTCGTGAATCGACTTCATCTCTTCGACAAGCGGCCCGCATCCCGTGCGCAACCACTGATTGTACGCGGGCAGGTGCGCCTCTTCGAATTCCAACAGTTCCCGCTCCGCTTTTTCAAAGGTGGTGCGGCTGCGCTTGCAATCCGTGATCGCTTTCTTGCGGATTTTGCTGGAGTCTACCCACACTAGGGCACGGCACTTCGTTTGCTTGGGCTTTTTGGTTTTTCGTTTACGGCGGTGTTTTTTTCGATTGGACGGTCTACTCATCAATGGGGCACAAAGGTTGGAAATGGTTGAAAATTCGTTGTTCGGATGAAAAAAGTTGCGAGAAGATCACTTTTGCGGGATGAACGCGAAGGAGGATCGCTTGAAATCCCCTCAAGGTTTCGTATCGGCCATTTGACTGGCATTGTCAAGATCCTCGCCTTGAAGGACCTCGACCAAGATGACGGTGATGTTGTCAAAGCCTCCCGCGTCATTGGCCGCATTGACCAACTCCGTGGCCGGTTCAATGGGATCGTGCTGCAAAATGGAGCACATTTGCGGGCGGCGCACCATGTTATAGAGACCATCGCTGCAAATCACATATTTATCCCCGCGCCGGACGCTCACCGGGGTGCGGTCCACGGCCACCGTATCGCGCACCCCCACGGCGCGAGTGATCACCCCGGCCATGAAGATGGGAATCATGGCGCTGTCACTCAATCCCGACTCCGCCGCCATGGAATGGTCGGTGGTCAGGGCGTGCAAATCCCGGTTGCGAAAGAGATACACCCGACTGTCCCCCACATGCATGATGCAGGCTTCGCGCAAGGTCACCGTGTCGAAACACATCAGCACCACCGTCGTCCCCATGCCGCAAATGCCCCGAATACCCGCCTCTTTGTGAATCTCCGCGCTGGAAAGATTCACGGTTTCTTCCAACAAATCCAATTTTTCCGCATAGCTCAGTTGGGTGGGGTCGAGGTTTTCGAAAGCGGTCGCAATCATTTCCACGACTTTGCGACTGCTGAAATCCCCGCCATCCACCCCGCCCATGCCATCCGCCACCACAAAAATACCGTGTCGGGCGATCACCCCAAGGGAATCCTCGTTCCGCTTTCGCCGTTTTCCCACATCCGTGCGGCTGAACACACGGAATTTTTCGGGGACAAGGCCTTCTTTTGTGATCGTGCCGTCCATGATTATCGGGGAAAAAATTGTGGGGTTGTCTTCATAAGGTTATTCTAATCCGATTTCGCAATGAAATGCAATCCGGGAATTTCATCCCAACGAATTTCATCCATGGCGGCTTTCCGTTTCATCGGGGTTCCGCAAGGGCAAATCCTTGACCGCCAAATACAGCTTGCGGGAAATCCAGGCATCGGTGGCCGCGTACACGATTTGCTTATCGGTCAATTGTTCCGCGGCCCAATTGGACACTTGCGCCCCCTTGCTGATGCGATGGTCCAACAACAAGGCCGTCAGGGGACGCAACCCGGTATTGCGAAAGCCCCGCTGTTCGGCCATATGCCCCACATCCGCGAACCCCGCGGGCTTGAACACGCACAATTCCCGAAGTTCATCCACATCCCGCGACACCGCCACCCCGGCTTTGGTCACCGCGGGATCGGCCAGCACCGCGAACAAATCCCCCAAATCCCCCAAACGCTTCAATTGAAACAGCCAAGCCCGGTCCGCCACCGCCAATTGCAGCAAACTGGGCAAGTACGCCTCACCTTTCCGAAAGGCCGGGCGCGTTTCCGTGTCAAAACCCAAAATAGGTTCCGTTGCCATGGCCTCGGCAATTTCGGCCAAGGCGCCGGACACTTCCCCGGGTTCGCGGATCAAGCGGACGTCTCCCTGAAATTCCATCAGCGGCTTTTGGTTGATTTCCTGTTTTGAAATAGCATACTGCATACGTTATGAATACTTTCTTGGAATGTTTCTCTCGTCATATTGCACTTTTCCCCCGGCGGATGCAACCTTTCCCCATGCTTTTTCTTGCGGGGTTTTTCGGTCTGGCGGGCGTTTCCGGTTGCGCCACCCGACCGGGTTTGGACACGACCGCCCGAAAATTCCCGGCGGGTTACTACCGTTTCGACGCCCCGTTCGTGTACGAAGGCCTGGCCCGGGTCACCCCCAACCCACACGGCGCCTCCATCCAATTGCTGGAAAACTTCGACGGACGCTTCGAACTGCACCTCCGGGGAGACCACCAAGTCGTGATCCGCAACGACGAAATGGACTACCCCGGATTCCGCCGAAATTTCAAAGGCAGCGGCAAACTCACCGCCCCGGGGACCGCAAAAGGCGACGCGGAAATCTGGAACGTCATGGTCGGCGGCTTCAGTCGCGACCACCGCAAGGGTCCATGGACCCTGCGCCCCGCCACCACCGCTGAAGTCGAACGCCATGAACAAAGGCAGCGGACCTTGGAAGCGCGCAAACGCCGCGCCGGCATGATCGAGTGAAACAAGCCCCACGGTCCGTTTTTTCGTTTTTCCAGAGGGAAAAATTTCGCCCAAAAACCCGCGTTTTTCGAAAACAACCGGGTTTGCGCTCTGCCTGGACCCCCGCAAAGAGCCAATTTCGCAGGAATGCGCCTTTTTTTCCTTCCAATCCCCCCGGTGAGGGGTATAGGAGAAAATCCGCTTTCGCCTCCCCGGCAAGGCGGCACATCCTATCGTTTTGAAACAAAGCGAAACAATTTCAACACAGGACAAGAGGATTCATGAGCGAAGCGCACGACCAAATTGAATTGCAGGAATGGCAGCAGTCCCTCCGGGACGTTTTGCAGCTTTCCGGCCCCGAACAAGCCAAAGCGATCATGCTGGCCCTCCAAGCCGAAGCCCAAAAAGCGGGCTTGCAATTTGAGCATCCGCTCAATACCCCCTACCTCAACACCATTCCGCCGGAAAAACAACACCCCTTCCCCGGCAGCCGCGAGGTCGAACGCCGCCTCAAAAGCATCATCCGCTGGAACGCCATGGCCATGGTCACCCGGGCCAACAAAGCCCTGGACGGCATCGGCGGGCACATCTCCACCTACGCCTCCGCGGCCACCCTCTACGAAATCGGCTTCAACCACTTTTGGCGCGGCGCCAACGACGAACACCCCGCCGATTTGGTCTTTTTCCAAGGCCACGCCTCCCCCGGCGTCTACTCCCGCGCCTTCGTGGAAGGACGCCTCTCCGAAGAAAAACTCCGGAATTTCCGCCGCGAACTGGCCCCCGGCGGCGGCCTCAGCTCTTATCCCCATCCCTGGCTGATGAAGGACTTCTGGAAATTCCCCACCGTATCCATGGGCCTCGGTCCCTTGATGGCCATCTATCAGGCCCGCTTCATGAAGTACCTGGAAAACCGGGGCCTCAAACCCAAGTCCGATCAAAAAGTCTGGTGCTTTATCGGCGACGGCGAATTCGACGAACCCGAAACCACCGGATGCATCAGCATCGCCGGGCGCGAACAACTCGACAACCTCGTCTTCGTGCTCAACTGCAACCTGCAACGCCTCGACGGACCCGTCCGCGGCAACGGCAGCATCGTTCGCGAAGCCGAAGCCCGCTTCCGCTCCGCCAACTGGAACGTCATCAAATGCCTGTGGGGCTCCGAATGGGACACCCTCCTCGCCCGGGACAACACCGGCGCTTTGGTGAAAAAATTCGAGGAAACCGTCGACGGACAATACCAAAAACTCTCGATTTCCGACGGAAAATACGTCCGCGAAAACTTTTTCAATGCCAACGATGAATTGAAAAAGCTGGTGGCGAACATGGCCGATCAGGAACTGAAAAAGCTCAAGCGCGGCGGACACGATCCCGCCAAAGTCTACAATGCCTACCTCGCGGCCACCCAAACCAAGGGCCAACCCACCATCGTCATCGCCAAAACCGTCAAAGGATATGGCCTCGGCGAAGCGGGCGAAGGCAAAAACATCGCCCACAACCAAAAGAAGCTCAATGAAGACGAACTGCTGAGTTTCCGCACCCGTTTCGGCATCCCCATCAGCGACGAAGAAGTCGCCAAGGCCCCCTTCTACCGTCCCGCAGAGGACAGCGTGGAAATGGAATACCTCCGCGAACGCCGCGCCGCCCTCGGCGGATATGTGCCCGACCGCGTTTCCGTGACCGTCCCCATCGACCTGCCCAAAAACGATCTCTTCAAGGAATTCGAAGAAGGCACCGGAGAGCGCGAAGCCTCCACCACCATGGTCGTCGGACGCATTGTCAGCAAGCTCCTCAAGGACAAGGGTGTCGGCAAACTGATCGTCCCCATCATTCCCGACGAATCCCGCACCTTCGGCATGGAATCCCTCTTCGCCCAATGCGGCATCTACGCTCCCACCGGACAGCTCTACACTCCGGTGGACCGCGATCAGTTGATGTACTACAAAGAAGCCAAGGACGGACAACTCCTCCAAGAAGGCATCAACGAAGCCGGCGCCACCTCCAGTTGGATCGCCGCCGGCACCAGCTACTCCGTGCACGGCCTCAACATGATCCCCTTCTACATTTTCTATTCCATGTTCGGATTTCAGCGCGTGGCCGACCTCATCTGGGCCGCCGCAGACAGCCGCACCAAAGGCTTCCTGATCGGCGGTACCGCCGGACGCACCACCCTCAACGGCGAAGGTCTCCAGCACCAAGACGGCCACAGCCACGTCATCTCCTCCAGCGTCATCAACTGCAAGAGCTACGACCCAGCCTACGCCTACGAAATGGCGGTGATTATCGAGGAAGGCCTCCGGGAGATGTACCACGAAGGCAAGGATGTCTTCTACTACATCACCGCCATGAACGAAAATTACCGCATGCCCCCCATGCCCAAAGGCAGCGGCGTGAAATCCGGTATCATCAAAGGCTGTTACAAATTCAGCGGACCCGGAAAAGGCCACAAGGCCCAAGTCAACCTGCTCGGCTCCGGCACCATCCTCAACGAAGTGGTCAAGGCCGCGGAAATCCTCTCCGATAAATACGGCATCCACGGCAACGTTTACTCCGTGACCAGCTACAAAACCCTCACCGACGATGCCCTCGAGTGCGACCGTTGGAACCTGTTGAACCCCGGCAAAAAAGCCAAGGTCCCCTACGTGCAGGAACTCTTCGAAGGCGAACCGGACGTGTTTGTCACCAGCAGCGATTACATGAAATGCCTCTCGGACACGCTGGCCCGCTGGATTCCCGGCAGCCTGCATTCCCTGGGCACCAACGGCTTCGGACGCAGCGAAAGCCGCGCCGCCCTCCGGGATTATTTCGAGGTCGATCACAAATACGTGATCCTCGCCACCCTCACCCTGCTGGTGAAAAAAGGCGAGCTGAAAAAAGACGTTCTGCCCAAGGCCATCAAGGACCTCGGCATCGAAGTCAAGAAACCCAACCCACTGCAAGACTAACCCCAGGGAGAACAAGATCATGTCCAAAGAGATCAAAGTCCCCAATCTCGGGGAAGGTGTTGAAGGCGGCGAAATTATCAATCTTTCTGTTTCCGCGGGCGATACCGTCACCGAAGGCCAAACCCTGTTTGAATTGGAAACCGGCAAAGCCACCGTCGAAATCCCCTCTCCCGCCGCCGGCACCATCGAATCCCTCGATGTCGCCGAAGGCGATTCCCTCAAGGTCGGTCAAGTCATCGGCAAACTCTCCGGCGATGCCGAAGATGCCGAGTCCTCCGATCAGACCGAGCCGTCGGATCAGACGGATCAGTCAGATCCGTCCGAAGAAGAGCCGGAAGTAGAGCCCGAAGAGCAAGAAGCGGAAGAACCCGAAGAAGCGGACGACGATCAAGAATCCGCTTCCGAGGAAAACATCGTCATTCCCGCCCTCGGCGAAGGCGTGGAAGGCGGCACCGTCGTCTCCCTGCTCGTTTCCGTGGGCGACATCGTGGACGAAGGCCAACCGATTTTGGAAATGGAAACCGGCAAAGCCACCGTGGATCTGCCCTCCCCTTGTGCCGGGGAAATCACCGAACTCACGATTGCCGAGGGCGACGAGGGCAAGGTCGGCGATTCCGTCGGAAAGGTCGCCGTCAAAGGCGGCGCCCCCAAGCCCAAGAAGAAAAAAGAAAAGGCCGCCCCGGCCAAATCGGACGAGTCCAAGCCGGCCCAAAAGAAGAGCGAGCCCGCCGAAGCAAAAGACGAAGCCCCATTGCTGAAAGCGGCGGCCAAACGTCCCGACAATTCTCCGGTTCCCGCCGCTCCCTCCGTGCGCAAATTCGCCCGGGAAATCGGCGTGGATATCCAAGTCGTTCCCGGAAGCGGACCCAAGGGCCGCATTTCCATGGAAGATGTCAAAGCCTGGTCCAAGCAATTGCACAAGCAAAAAGGCGCCGCCGCCACCCCCGGCGCGTCCGCCGCCCCGCGCAAGAAAGTGCCGTTGCCCGATTTCACCTCTTTTGGCGAAATCGACCGCCAGAAAATGAGTACCATCCGCAAGATGACCGTCGAACACATGGACAACTGCTGGAGCACCATCCCGCACGTCACCCAGTTCGACGATGCCGACGTCACCGATTTGGAGGCCTTGCGCAAGAGTTTCCAGCCCAAGGCCGAGAAAGCCGGGGCCAAGCTCACCATGACCGCCATGCTCATCAAGATTCTCGGTTCCGCCCTCAAGGCGTTCCCGAATTTCAACGCCGCCCTGGATCTCGACACCGAAGAAGTCGTCTTCAAAAAATACGTGAACGTCGGTTGTGCCGTGGACACCCCCAAAGGGCTCGTCGTCCCCGTCATTCGCGGTGTGAACGGCAAAAACATGATCGAAATCAGCAAAGAGCTTGGCGAAATCGCCGGGCAAATGCGGGATGGAAAAATCAGCCCCGCCCTGCTTCAGGGCGGCTGCATCACCATCTCCAATTTGGGCGGACTCGGCGGAAAACATTTCACCCCCATCGTCAATGGCCCCGAAGTCGCCATTCTCGGCGTGGGTCGCGCGGCCATGAAACCCGTCTGGGTGGATGGCAAATTCGAGCCCCGCATGTTGATGCCCCTCTCTCTCTCTTACGACCACCGTCTCATCGACGGCGCGGACGGAACCCGCTTCCTCCGCTGGATTGTCGATGCCATTGAACAACCCCTCCTGATCTCACTCGAAGGATAAGAAACATTATGAGCAAAGAAGCCCGCGAACTCGTTGTCATTGGTGGGGGCCCCGGCGGCTATCCCGCCGCGTTTTATGCCTCCGATCTTGGCATGAAAGTCACCGTCATCGACAAGGAACTCAATCCCGGCGGCGTTTGCCTGTTCAAAGGGTGTATTCCTTCCAAGGCCTTGCTTCACGTGGCGAAATTGCTCAATGAGAGCAAAGAAGCCGCCGAGTGGGGCGTCACCTTCGGGGAAACCAAAGTCGATCTCGACAAGCTCCGCTCCTACAAGGAAGGGGTCGTCAAAAAGCTCACCGGCGGACTCGGCATGCTCTCCAAACAGCGGAATGTCGACTTCATCCAGGGCACCGCCGAATTTATCGACAGCCACAACCTCAAAGTCACCCGTGAGAATGGCAAGGTTGAAGAAATGCGCTTCGAGAAAGCCATCATTGCCACCGGCTCCCGTCCCACCAAAGTCCCCGGACTCTCCATCGATTCCCCTCGGGTCGTGGACTCCACCGGAGCCTTGGAACTGCCCTTCCTCCCCAAAAACATGCTCGTCATCGGCGGCGGATACATCGGACTGGAAATGGGCTCCGTGTACCACTCCATCGGCAGCGAAGTCAGCGTCGTGGAAATGACCTCCCATTTGTTGCCCAGCGCCGACCGGGATCTGGTGCAGCCGCTCGAAAAGCGCCTGAGAAAACAGTTCAAGGACATCAAACTCAAAACCAAAGTCGCCGCCCTCGAAGATGTCGGCGACACCGTGAAAGTCACCTTCGAAGACGAAAAAGGCAAGAAAACCGAAGAACACTTTGAAATGGTGCTCATTTCCATTGGCCGCCGCCCCAATTCCCAAGGCTTCGGCCTCGAAAACACCGGTGTCAAAGTCAATGATCGCGGTTGGATCGAGACCGACAACCAACGCCGCACCCACGAATCCCACATCTGGGCCATCGGCGACGTGGCCGGCGAGCCCATGCTCGCGCACAAAGCCACCTACGAAGGCAAGGTCGCGATTCAGGCCATTCAAGGAAAGCGCTCCATCTACGATCCCGCCGCCATTCCCGCCGTGGTCTTCACCGACCCCGAAATCGCCTGGGCCGGCATCACCGAACTGGAAGCCAAGGATCAGGGCATCGCCGTCAAAGTCTCCAAATTCCCCTGGAGCGCCTCCGGACGCGCCACCACCTTGGACCGCAGCGACGGGTTGACCAAGCTCATCACCCATCCCGAAACCGAACAAATTCTCGGCATCGGCATTTGCGGCCCCGGCGCCGGCGAACTCATCGCCGAAGGCACCCTCGCCATCGAAATGGGCGCCACCGTGGAAGACCTTTCCCTGACCATCCATCCCCACCCCACCCTTTCCGAAACCATGATGGAAAGCGCGGAAGTCTATTACGGCCACAGCCCCCACTTTTTCCAACCCAAGAAAAAGAAATAAGGGTCGGTTCAGAAATAAGTTTTGGCGCGAGGATCAACCTAGTACTTAGTCACCTTGAAGCTGTCGGGTATTTCCGAAAATCATTCGGCGAACCCGATTTGGAGTTGCATGACTCAAGAGCCCCGCGAGCTTGCCTCGCGGGTGAGCGATTTCCAGTCCCAAAGGGGCTTTGCATGGCGGCAACCCCACTGAAATTCTTCGCTTCCTTCGCGACCTTCTGTTCAAAAACCAAAAGGATTGGAACAGAAGCAAGCAAAGAGAGCAAAGGCAAATCCACCGCCATTTCCCTCTGCGCCCTCTGCGTCCTCCTGTTCAAAAAATTCGGCGGACTGGAAGGGAGGACGGGAAG
>JAFIGC010000065.1 GCA_020831635.1 Verrucomicrobiota bacterium
GAGATGTTAAGATGTTTCTTGGGCATCAGTCTCGTTGAATAAATCAACAGGCCCTGAAGGCGGGACTGTTGCCGCGACTTTCTTCTATTCATTTGTGGGGAAATCGGGAGGGGGTTCCGCCGCCAGATCCAGGCCGGGGTTGGGTTCGGCGGCGGTTTCAAACTCCCCCAGGGCACGATCCACCCTCTCGAATTCTGACTCCATATATTCATGTCGTGGATCGAGCGGGTGAACCAAGGGCGGCCCCACTTGTTCCGGTGGATTTGTTTCCGGAAATTCGCCCGCTTTCCATGCGGTCAGGTAGGCTTCCAGTGGAAACAGATGCGCGGTGGAGACGGTTTCCGCCCACCAGCTTGATTTGGCTCCTTGGCCGTTGATTTCGCGGAGGTTCCAAATTTGCAGCACCCGAAGGGGAGGTTCCTGGCGCAGTTGCCACTCTCCGGATGTGGCCGGAAGGGAATAGCCGGAAAAAGGCAGGACCCGCCATCGTCCATATCCTCCCGCAAGCAAAAGTCCGTAAAAAGGATCGTCCTCGGCGTCTCGGGCCGGCCACAGGCGAATTTGGCCGGGTGCGGGGGTGGGTTCGGCAGAAAAATCGATCTGCGGGTGCCATGGCTTGGGATAAAACCCTCTGGGTTCGCTCAATTCCTGATCCAATTGCCATTCCTCCAGCCATCGGTGCAGTTGTTTTCGTTGTCGTTCGATTGTTTCCGGTGCTTTCATGGTTCCTTACACCCAATGGAAACTGGTTTTTCCGCGGAAAAATCAAAAAAGATCGCTTTTTCCACTTGATGAAGGGTTTCGAGGGTGAAATTCAAGCGTTCGTCCTCGGAAAAATCGGGGAAAGCATCGAGAATGGTTTCGCCCAAGTGATGGATCCATTCCCGGTACTGCTTGTGCAGGGTGGTCTTTCCGGCATTTGCGGCCGCACAGACCTTTGGATCGGAAAGCACCCGTCCTTGGGCGCGGGCGCTTACACAGACGCGCTGCAGGGGCATCATTTCGGAGATGAGTTTGGGCACTTCTCTTTGCAACCATTCCCGGGCTTCCGTGGGAAGCTCATCCTTGGACGGGGCCGGGAGCAACGATTGCATGGTGAAGTTTGCGTCGCCGAGGGGCGCGTCCAGGGAAAGTTGGGGATGACGGGGGAACTCGACGGCCACCCATTCGCGCACCACTTTCCGCATCAACAGGCTCACCCCGCTTTCGATCGCACCCAGTTTCCGGTCGCCGCGATGGAGCAGCCAGTCTTTATAGCGTTTGCCTTCCCGGCGCTCATGCAAGGCGCACCAAATTTCGAAGGCGTGGGCCCGGTCCCGAGGCGGTGGCATGCGGAGCATCACTTCCGGACGATCCAAGCGCCTGACCACGGTGAGGAAACGATTTCCCATGAATTCAACCAAAACCTGACGTTCCGTTTCCGGCATTCGCCCCAAGGCGCAAAGCCGGTGCCAAGTTTGCCAATGGGTCAATTGTGGACCCGTGGCGTCAACTTTTTCCATCTGGATTCCTGCGGTTCATGGCGCTGATCCTGTAACGGTGGCGTATCTTTTTCAAGAACTTTTTAAGATCCGAGATTTTTTAAACCTGCGGATGCCAGGACACGGCCTGCGGATGCGCTGAAACCTACAGAGTATTCACTACAGATTCCCGCGCTCCGTTCCAGTCCACCGAATTTTTTGAACAGGAGGACGCAGAGGGCGCAGAGGGAAATGGCGGTGGAGTTGCCTTTGCTCTCTTTGCTTGCTTCTGTTCCAATCTTTTTGGGTTTTGAACAGAAGGTCGCGAAGAAAGCGAAGAATTTCAGTGGGTTTGCCGCCATGCAAAGCACCTTTGGTACTGGAAATGCACGAAAACCCAGCCGGTATCCACATAAACTCAAGTCCTGACCGATTTGTGTGAAAAGGGCAGGGCAAGCACGGGGGTGGCTTGGGGGCGCGAGCAAAGCTCTTCGTGAAGAGTCGCCGCTCCCTTCCGACAAGCGGAGGGGCGGCGGGAAGTCAGCAACCAAGCAACATCAAACCTTCAAAAAATCAACCGTGTGAAAATTCCTTTACACGCCGGAAGATCCGCAGGCCGTGTCTCGGCATCCGCAGGTCCTAAAACGTGACTGGCCCAAATCAATAGGGGGTTGAACCCACCGGGTCCGTCAGGCGACGCTACGCGGCGCACCCCGATGGTTTTCCGTTGTTCCGTGGATTGAAAAATCCACGGCTATGCGTCGGACGTCGCTACGCGACGAATGCGGATGATGCCCTCTAGCTCCCCGATTTCGTGCACGGATCGGGCGATGCTGCCTTTGCGGGCCGCGACCAGGGTTTCCGCGCGCTCTCCCTGGGCCGCAGCGGTTTCGGGATGATCGAGCCATTGCAAAATCAGGGCGCGGAGATCGTCTTCCGTTTCGATCTCGCGGATGGCGTCCGCAGTCCGCATTTCTTCCATCACTCGCTTGAAATTGGCCATGCCGGGTCCGGTGACCACGGCTTTTCCCGCGTTTGCGGCTTCGATGGGGTTTTGGCCTTCGGCGCGGAAAAGGCTTTTGCCGATGAAGACGAGGTCCGCGAAACCGATGAAGTGTTTGAGTTCCCCGGTGGTGTCCACGATCAGGACGTCAGCGACAGGATCCGGAGTTTCAGGTGCCCGGTCGGGCAGGGCGGACCAGCGCCACCAAGTGAGTCCAAGGCCGTGGAGGTCGGCCTCGACTTCGTGGGTGCGTTCGAAGTGTCGGGGGACCAGGATCAGTCTCAAATTCGGATGTGTTTTGCGAGTTCCCATATAAATTCGGGCCAGGGCCGCTTCTTCGCCGGGCCAAGTGGAACTGCCGAGCAGGACGGTGGCGGTGTCCGAGAGAAATCCCAGCGTTTCCAAACGCTTGCGCCGCGATTCTTCTTCTTCCGGGGATCGTTCGGCCACATCGTATTTGTTGCTGTGCATGACCTTGACCGCTTCCGGCGGTGCGCCCAGTTCGCGGGCGCGTTTTGCATCGCCCTCGCTTTGCATGAGATAGAGCTTCACAAGGGGATAGATCCGACGCGTCAGCCAAGGGGCGCGAAGCAAACGTCGGTAGGAGCGGTCGGAAATCCGTCCATTGAGCAAAATCACCGGAATCCCGCGCCGATGGAGATTATGAAGCAGGTTCGGCCACATTTCCGTTTCCACCAACACGAGGGCGGAGAGATCCACGTGGTCCAGCAATTTCCGAAGAACGGGCGGGGAATCGACGGGCGGATACAGAAGCACGTCGCGGGGATCCAGGGATTCGGCGGCGATTTGATGGGCGGTGCTGGTGTTGACAGTCAGCAAAAAACGGGTGTCGGGGTGTTCGGCGCGCCAGGCGCGCATCCAAGCCATGCCCACTTGCAATTCGCCCACGCTGACCGCGTGTACCCAGAGTTTCCGACCGTCGGAAAGGGTCTTTGCTTGGGCTTCCGAGAGTCGGAAGATGCGTTCCAGGAAGCCTTTGCGGTATCCGCCCCGTTTTCGCATGCGCCACAGAAAGTGGGGGAGCATGATCAAATAGACCACATGAAAAAGGAGGTTGTAGAGGAACCAGAACACGGGGAAATGAAAAAAAAGGTGGTGGTGGGAGAAGGATTCGAACCTTCGAAGACATAAGTCGTCAGATTTACAGTCTGATGCGTTTGACCGCTTCGCTATCCCACCACCAAAATTGGTGGAGAATCTCCTTTGGATTCTAAACACAACCCGAAGGAAATGTCCACTGAAAACCCATTGGTACCGGAGGTGGGACTCGAACCCACACGCCCTTACGGGCACCGGATTTTGAATCCGGCGCGTCTGCCAGTTCCGCCACTCCGGCCTTAGAGTTGATCAGCAGATCGAAGTCGCTTTCTTAGGCCAAGTTTCCCGGTTTGGCAATCCCGGAATGAAAAAAGTTTCGTCATTTTACACTCGTCATTCCGCACTCGCCCTGGCTCAGGGCGTCCAGGGTTTGTACACGGGCAGGTCGCCGGTAAAGTCGATGACAAAACCTTCCCGTCCGTCGTTGACGGTGAGCACGCCGTCGGCTTGATGCACGTAGGGGCCGTCGTAGACGGGGCGGGTGCCAAAGGTGACTTCCTCGCCGTTGATTTCAGCATGGGCGGCGCGGTTGCCGTGCATGTCGCCATTGGGATTGGGATTAAAGCGCATAAGCAGGCGGTCGCCGTCCGCATCGGTGAAGACGACTTCCAGGTTTTCATCGAGGTTGCTGGTGTCCAGTGTGCTTCGCAGCAACGCATCGGCGGCTTGAGCGGGATCGACGTCTTCGAGCACCTTGAGGACAAAGCCGGCGGTGCGTCCGGGGATTTTCAGATATTGCACTTCGCGGTTGCCTTCCCCTTCGCGGATGAGTTCGGGTTCGCCGTCGCCAATTGGCAACACCGCGACCAGAGTGCGGCCTGCGCCCGTGAACCACCAAGGGGTATCGGCGCCGAGTTCCTCTGCGACGGGTTTGATTTCCACGTCCAGTGGTACCCGGAAATAGGCGTAGGTGTGTTCTTCGTCTTCGGGGGCGCGGCTGAGGCTGATGAGGGTGGCCCCGGCTTGGGCGGTTTGGGTGTAGCGTCCGGTGCCATCTCCGAATCCGGTGCCGCGTATGTTGCCGTTGTGGTCACTTTGCCGGGGATGTCCGCCGCTGAAGGCGACGCCGCCATCGGGGGAGTCGACGATCACAGACATGCGGCTGATTTGTCCGCCGTGTCCATTCCAGAGGCTGGACAGGGTGAAGCTTTCGCCGAGGTGGACGGTTTCGTGATAGACGGAGGCGCGGTGACTGCCGCCGGTGCCCCAGTAGTTGGGTTTGGTGTTGTGGAAGGTGGCGGGCAATTCGGGCAGAGCTTTGCGGGCCAGATTGACGATGACGCCATTGGGGCGGTAGCCGGAAGTGGCCGCGTGAGAGGTGTAGCGCCAGCCGCGAGTGTCGGCGGGAGTGATGGGTGCGTTGGAGCCGAACCAAATGAAACCGGTCTGGTCGGCAATGGTCCCGTGCGGCTGGTGCGCAAATCCGCGTTGCTGCGGGGCCGCGAAAATGCCGTCGCGGTATTTCAGGGCGTAGGCGGTGGAGAACCAGTCAAGTCCGGCTTTGGCGATGAGCCGGGCTTCTTCGTCGGGCGAGAAATCGTAGATGTTCATCAGGCCGTTCATGGTGAACATGATGTAGGTGCTGGAATCCCACTCGCCATTGCCTGCGGCGAAAATGCCTTTGACATATTCGCGCAGCCATTCCCGGCCGTCGCGGGTCACCTGCTCTTTGGAACGGCGTCCGATCATGCCATTGCCTTCCAAGTAATGGGGCAGAACCGGAAGTTGGGTGCGCCATTGGGTGACGTGGTTTTCGGTGCCGCCACCGGAGTGGTAGGCGGTATAGCCGGCGGCGCGTTCCGCGAGTTCGGTGATTTTTTCATCGGTGAGGATGTATTCGCCGAAAATCGGCAGGAAACGGCCCCAGTTCAGGGCCGCGAAATGGTAATGTTCGCGTACGGAGCGGTCGTCATTGTAGTAGCGCCGGATGTCCGGGTCTTCCTTGCCGATCATGAGGCGGGCCATGGCGTGTCCGGGCAGGTATTTGCCGGGATCGCCCCCGGTGAAATAGCCGCGCCGCCAAGTGCCGAGATCGCCATCGGCAACGCCTTCGAGCACGGTCCGCCGTCTGGTGAGGAAGCCCTCTTCGTCGGGGTAGGTGAGGGGACTGGAGGCGGGGGAGTCCTCGGCGCCCGGATGTTCGATGGTGGCCGGGGTCGGAATGGTCCAAGGCGCTTCTGTCGGCGTGTCCGCTTGGACGGCGAAACCGAGGGCCGCGAGGCAAAGCGGAATGTTTGACTTGATTCGGAATTTCATTTTTGGGTCTCCAATTGTAGAACATTAGATGGGGCTTGGTCGCCAGAGAATGGTGTCGATTGTGTTTAAGATCATACACGGTTTATAGTTCAACTCCAGAATTTTTTGAAATTTAGATTGTTCATGGGCTTCTGGCGGATTTGCCGAATGCGCGTTTGTAGGCGCGATGAAAAGTTTGCACGGACGCGAATCCGCTGGAGGCGGCGATATCCTCCAAGGGCATGTGGCTGGTTTTCAAAAGGGTTTGGGCATGTTTCAGGCGTGAATGGCGAAGAAATTCCGCAGGACCTTGGCCATATCGGTCCTTGAAACAGCGGCTGAAGTGTTCCCGGCTCAGGCCGATTTCTTCGCACCATTCCTTGAGATTTCGGGGAGAACGGAATTGGGTTTCGAGCAAATGCCGCCCGTAGGCCACGGGGTCATTGCCCAGGGTTTCCTGCATTTGCTCCCTTTGCATGGCCAACAGCAAGCGGTACAGGATTCCGGCCAAGCTCAGGCGGTCCGGCACTTGTTTTTCGTGGAAATCGGCGGCCAGTCGCTGCAGGATGAGCGCGGCCTCTCCCTGATCGGCCATGGGCAGGACTTCGCCATGTCGGCTGCGAATGCCGTCGAACAATTCCTCGGCGCCGCCGGCCCCGTCAAAAACCACGAACTCGGCCACGTAGGGCCGTTGGGAGATTGGACCCAGTCCATATCGGCTGTTTTCCCCGTGTTTGAACAACATGGCTTGGGCTTTGCCGACCTCGGTCGTGGGGAGGTTTTTGTTTTTCGGGGTGAAGGAAACGGAACCGGACAAGGTCCGCTGAATCACAATTCCCCCATCGGTTTCGCGGATGGCGTTGTCCCAGTCGTAGGGTTCACGGTCATAAACCTCCCGCAATGCGATGTGGATATCCGGAATATGCGTGAGTGAAGGTTCTGGAATCGGCATGTGGAAATATCACAAAATGCAGACCATAGATCAAGCTTTGTTTCTTGGGAATTGATCTGGAATGAGATAAAAGAAGGGCATTGATCCAGATCCAGAACCCCACTTAGGAGACTCTCATGAGCAAGAAAACCAAAAACGAAGGACACGCCTCCCACACCCAAGACGCGGGCACCCCCGGGTTGACGGGTAGCTTTTCCCGGAAAATCAAAGTGACTTTCATGGGCGCGGGCAGTTTTTTCACTCCGCGGGTGTTAAACGACATCATGAAAACCCCCGGTGCCATGGGCGGGACCTTCGCGCTGGTCGATATTGATGAAAAGCGACTCAAGCTCACCACCCGCATGATTCGGCAACTGGTGAAAGGGAGCGGATGGAAAGTGGAAGCTTCCACGGATCGGCGGGAGGTGCTGTCCCATTCCGATTACATCATCAACTGTATTGAGGTCAGTGGGGCCGCCTGCGTGGAACTGGACAACGACATCCCGCTGAAATACGGGGTGGATCAATGCATTGGCGATACCATCGGACCCGGCGGGCTCTTCAAATCCCTGCGCACGATTCCCGCGTTTCTGGGGATTCTTCGGGATGTGGAAGACCTTTGTCCGCAGGCGATCGTGCTCAATTACACGAATCCCATGTCGATGCTTTGCACGGCGGCGGGACGGGTTTCGGACATCCCGGTGGTGGGGTTGTGTCACAGCGTGCAGGGCACCAGTAACCGCTTGGCCGGTTATGCGGGGGTTCCGTATGCGGAACTCGACTGGCAATGTGCGGGCATCAACCATTTGGCCTGGTTCACCAAGCTGGAGCACAAGGGCAAGGATTTATATCCCAAACTCAAAAAGGACTTCGCCAAACAGATCAAAAAATCCATTGCCGAAGTGGACGCGGGCAAGGTCGATCCCGAATGGCTGTCCACTTGGTCCGGCGGATCGCCCGCGGATATTCCCGAGCACCACAAGGATCTTGTCCGTAAGGACATGTGTGTGAATTTCGGAGCGTTTATTACCGAAAGTTCCGGGCATCTGTCCGAATATCTGCCATACTACCGGAAATCCGAAGCCGGTCGCAAGTTGTTGCGTTCCGGGTATGATGGCGGTTCCCGTTTTTACGCCACCAATTGGCCGAATTGGCGGAAATCGGCCGACGTGGAACGGGCCGCGATTCTCAAGGGCGAAAAAGAGATGAATTGGGAACGCAGTTGGGAGTACGCGGCTTGGATTATCGAGGCCCGCGAGAAAAACACCCCGTATCGTTTTCATGGTAACGTCATGAACCAGCCTCGGCAGGGCAGTGGATTGTTGATTTCCAACCTCGCCGCCGACCAAGCGGTGGAAGTGGCCTGTCTGGTGGACGGAAATGGCGTGCAACCCACCCGCTTCGGCGCCTTGCCGCCGCAGATGGCCGCCCTGTGCGCCTCCAACTTGGCCATGTTCGGACTGGGTGCCCAAGCGGCCATTGACCGGAGCATCGAAACCGCCATTCACGCCCTGATGCTCGATCCGCTTACCGCCGCCATTTGTACTCCCACGCAAATTCGGGACATGGCCCTGGAAATGTTCGCCGCCGAAAAAGACTATCTGCCCGATTACAAATAAGGGAGGGTTCCCGCACTTTGGAGCCAAATCTCCCCGGATTCGCCCCCTTCGCCACGCCAATGCGGAGATTGGCGATCCCGTGCCCCCCCCGAAATGACTCCAAAGTGCATGAACCCGGCGCTGGCGGCGGGTTGACTTTTCAAGAAACGCATGTATAAGAGATTCATACTGGTTGCCAGACGCTCCGAGAGCAGATTGGCCCCGAAGATTTTCAATCAACGGGGGCGACAGGTTTCGACGGGTACGTTGAGGCGACGGTTGCGTGTCGAGGGTCCTGATTGCCCTCGCAAATATCAATCGGGAAAACCAACAAGTGCCAACGAACAGTACGCACTCGCAGCGTAAATAACGCCGCGCGTTCCCCCGCCAACACCTGCTAGGCGGAGTGGAGCGACGACAGCAGGGCTAGGTTCAAGGCCGGGACACCGGGCCGCGAACTGAAATTCAACAGGTGCCTAGCAAATGAGTGGCCTGTTCCCGGGCAGCTCCGCGCGAAATTCAAGCGGGAACTACACACGTAGATGCCGGCGTGATTCGTATTCGGACGGGGGTTCGATTCCCCCCGCCTCCACCATCTTTTTTTTCTTCATAACCCCTTGATTTTCAAGGGGTTTTTCTTTTCAAGGGTTGGGTGATGGAAGGGGCAATAAAGGCATAATAAAGGCGTAATAAGGCAGGAAAAAGCATCGTTTTTTTTATTGAATCTTTATTGAGTTCCCGGCGGCTCCGGGGGTTCCAAGGCTGGCAACCTTCACGGGGCGGCACCCGGCGGGAAGCGTGGGGCAATAAATGAGAATAAGGCGGCGGGTACCAGGGCGGCGGCATCCCTCCCACCGGGCACCCGGCGCGGGCTTCATCCCTTCCCCGGCGCGGCAACCTTACCCACCGCACGGCGCAAGCGTCCCGCCTTGGGATTCCACGAGGGGCGGCCTGTGGGGAATGAGTGTAAACCGTCCGCACCCATCCGGGGGCCTGTGTCCGGTTCACCCGGCGGCATCAATCCCGGCGGTGAAGCAAGTCCACCGTATCCCGCAAGCGTTTCAATCGTTGCGCTTCCGTCTCATTCGGGTTCGCTCGCTTCCTACGTTGGCGCGGCTTTTCGGCTCGCTTCTTTTCCAAGTGGTGAAGCGTCCGGCATGTATCGCAACAGAAACGGGCGGTACTCCGCAAGGGCTGAAACTCGGTTCCGCAATGCTCGCATGGTTTTCTTGGGTTCATGGTGGCATCATACTACGGTTTCCCTACGGGAAACAAGCCTATTTTCAGTCTTTTTAGCGTTATACATAAGCTATATTATGCGACGTTACCATTGCAAACCGCTTGAGATGAATGCTTTATGAAGCTGTTTTTCATGGCATCGAATAGGCAACCGGGATTTTCTCACTTTTGAGAATATCCGCTTGCACCTGGGGAGGGCTTCACAAAGCAACCGTCCCCGCGTGGGTCCTTCCGGGGCCATCGTTGCGGCGTGGGTGAAGTCGGAAGTCTCCCAGATGTAGACTGACAGTACCCACACAAAGCAAAGGAAAATCCGGCCATTGAAAAGGGGTAAAGAAAGTCAGTCTATATGCCCGACACTTCCGGCACGCGTCCCGAAAAATAGCACCTTCACGGAGGACCCACGAGGGGGGCGGCGTTTATGGTGAAATACATTGTTGCATGTTGGCTGAAAAAGTAGCATGAATTCCACAAGGCGAAGATTCACAACCTATCAAGGGCGGTATTCATATGAAATTCATCCGGTCATTGCTTGAAGCGACATTCTCCATCGTTTTGCTTTTTTCGTGGTTTTACGGATTAGCAAGCCTTTCAGAGGCAACCTATGGAGTTGGGTTTATTTGTTCGGCAGGCGTTGCGGGTATCATAGTGCGAATCATTCAAGCCGAAAGGCACCAGCACGAAGCGAGAGAGGGCACCGAATCGCTGAAAAATGAAGTACATCGCACCGGGGCAAACAGAACGCGAAAAAACATCCGCGTTGTTTCGCGGGACTAAAGGCGCGGCGCGTCAAGCCTTCCCGGTTTTCACATTGGATAGGAACCTCTCAGCGGCGGCGCGGATTCTTTCAATTTCCGCCTTTTTATATTCCGGCGGCTCTATGCTCTCGGTGTAAATCAAAAGCGGGCACCCGTCGCAAACATCCGCAAACGGTTCAAGCTCCCCGCTATCATACCATAACCAGCCCATGAATTGATTATGCAGCCCGCTTGCCTCGTATTGTTCCGGCGGTATAACGGCCTCCAGATTTCCCGCTTTGACGTGGGCCTCTTGCCATAGCTTGAACCATTCGAGATATTGAAGCACCCGTTCGGGCATCTCCAGTCCGTCAATTCCGTTATGGTATCGGCGGATAATCCAGAAAAGAAGTTCCTGTCCGCAATAGTGATATGCCGTTTGCCCGCTCTCGGTTTGTTTGCGGTGTGTTGGGCATCCCGCTTCCCGCCATCGAACCAGCGTCCTTTCACTGATTCCAAGCACGAGGGCGATTTCATCCGGCGGGCGGGCATCTCCCCAGCAGACAAGGTGTTTCAATGTCTCGCAATAGTTGATTGAGTCCATGATTGCGCGGGTGTTGGGTGTTGGCGGTTCGGTGGTGTCGATTTTGGTTTGCATGTGTTGGGCTCCTGGGTGTGGTGTGGCTAGGCTTAATTGAAAGGGACGTGATAGAAATCTAACGGAGTGCGGATTCCATTGAACCCGCTCGCACCCTCCAAAGGGACCCATACGGGGGGCCTGTGCCGGGGCCTGTGGCGCGTCCGTTGCGTCGGTGGGTGTCTCGACATAGGCTTGCGCGTTCATGCGCTCCTGTGGCTTCTGTGGCGTTCTGTGTGGCGCGTCCAGGTTGCATGATTCCGGCGGTTTCCCTATTGATTCCCTATAGCGCGGATTGTTCCCTATATTTTCCCTATTATTCCCTATGTTCCCTATGGGGGCGGAAACTCTCAATCTATTTATTTTCATGCTGTATAACCCCACCGGATACAGAGAAAAAACTTTTGAAAATCTTTTTAGGGGGGGTATAGGGAGTATAGGGAAAACGGCGGCAATATGGGTTCCGCAAGTCTCTTGTTTGCAATGGCTTCCACGGGGTTCCCTATAGCGAAAACGCGAATAGGGAACGAATAGGGAACGATATAGGGAAAAACGGGCTTTCATGGCTTCCGCTCCCCGGTTGGCTGTGTCACGTTCCCGGCGTGTGCTACTCGTTCGATTCCGTCCGTATCGGTGAAAATGCAAACCTTCCCGGCATCCTCTAAGCGGTGAAGCAAGGCGCGGGCCTTGGGTTCCGTCAATTCCAGTTCACGGCGCACAATGTCCACCCAGCGGGGCACCGGGTAGAGAGTCAGGCGCAAGCGTTCGGAAAGTTCACCAGCTTTCTGCATAGGCGGCAAGCTCCTTGTCAAAAAGTTCGGGTTCATCATCCACCGGGGGCGCGGGCGGCGGCACCGGGGGCGGCGGTTCGGTTGGCTTGGTGTCCACCCTGTCCGGGGCCTCGGTGAATTGGTACAGTTTCCGGGTGTGTGTTTTCCCCGGTTCCGTCCAAAAGTGAAGGGTGAAGCCATCCACGGGAAGCACGTCCGCACCTTTCAGGGCCTTTTTCATCCGGCGGCCTATCGCTTGAAGTTGCGCGGTTCTTTCCGCTTCCTCGTCTCTGTCCTCTTTGTGGGGCGTTGCGGGGTCAATATCGCTTTCCTCGATTAGATTCAGCAAGTCCACCGCTTGAAGCTCCGCACCCATCAACCCGGCGGCCTTGGCGGCAAGGGCAATGTCCCGGATCCAGTTCAAGGCGGGGTTTGCGGCGCGGGTTTGCGCTTCCTCGTTTCCGTCCATCAAGGGCGGCATTCCGAAGTAGTTCCGGCATATCCAATCCATGGGACGGCACCAGGCGCGGAAGGTTCCAGATATGCGGGTTTCGTTCGTTGCGGGCCTCCCTTCATCCACCCATGCGCGGGCGATTGTGAAAACGGCGGCAAGGTAGCGCGGGCGGTTGGCGCGGATTTCGTCCAGCAAATCCCCCCCGGCGGGCCATCGGGTGAAGTTGAATCCCGGCGGTTGCTTCCGAAGGCGCACGGCGGCAACCCGGTTTGACATATCGGGCGATAGTTCCGCGCGGTTGGATGTTGCCAGTAGTAGCAGGCGGGAAACGTCCACTTGCACGGGGGCGGCATATGGCACCCGCGCGGCGAATGTGGTTTCTGTCGTTGCGCTCTCCAGCAGGGGCGAATCCAGTTTTCCGCGTAGGTTGTCCAGGCATATGACGGGCGCCCCCTTCACGCCGGCGGCGGAAAAGCTTTCTTCCAAGCCTCCCACCCCTCCCTTGCGTTGCGTGATGTTCGCGGGTTCGGTGTTGTAAATCTCCCCCAATATGCGCACGTAAAAGCCTTTTCCGGTTTGGCTTGCGTCCGCTTCAACCAGTCCCACCGGGGCGCGGCCTCCCAGGGTATTCCCGGCAAGGAAAGCGGGTGTCAGTATCAGGGCAAGGGCGCGGGCCTTGTCGCTTGGGGTTTGAAAACGGAAGTCTTTCAACATGTCCAGCAGCAGGGCGGCGGATTCCTCCCGGCTCATTTCCGGCAAGGGGCCATCCGTCCACCCTTGCACCAGCACCCCGGCGGCTCTGTCGTATCCCTCCACCGTCCGCACCCCGTTCTTGTCAGCGAGTAGCACGGGGCACCGGGAAAGATATTTCAGGGGCGGCAATCCGGCGCGGAAAGTCCGGTGTACAAGAATACGGTTTGCGGTTGTCTCTGTCAGCATGGCGGGCTTTACGTCGGTTTTCCCGTCCGGCTTTTTCGTTGCTTTGAAAACACGGCATAGGGGCGGTTCCATGCGTCCCACCAGCACCGGGGGCGATAGGGGCACAAGTTCCCCGTTCACCGCCTCCATGGGCAAGCCTCCCCGGTTGAAGGTGTCCCCGGCACCGTCCAGCACTTGCGCGGCAACCTTTGCGGCGTTCGCAACCGTTGCGGCGTGTCCATCGGGAAGGAATAGCGCGGGCAATTTCTCCCCGGCGGCGGCCTCCAGCGGTTCGGGGGGCTTGGGCGTTCCTTGGGTTGCGGCCTCGGTTGTTTCCGCTTCCGTGTCGATTGGCAGGGCCTCGATTTCCTTCACCCCTCCCCCGGCGGCGGTGAAGTCAGCGGCATCTTTCACGGGTTTTCCGTTCATCGTTTCCGGCAAGCGCAAGATTGAAAAGGCGCCGGCGGTTCCTCGAAGGTGTTTCCCCACAAGCGCGGCGTGTTTCTGTCCGGGTTCGTCTTTATCGGGAATCATGCGAACATCCGCACCGCGTAGGGCCTCGGTGAATTCGGGTTTCCACTTCCCCGCGCCTCCGGGGTTGCACGTTGCGACAAGTCCCAGGGCCTCCAGCGCGTGAACGTCCTTTTCGCCTTCCGGAAGATAGAGGGGCGCACCCGTCCGCACCGCCTCCAACACGGCGGGCAAACGGTACAGCACTTTCCGCACGTCCTTTGTTTTCCAATTCCACCCGCCTTTTCCATCGGGGGCACGTTGGCGGAAGTCTTTCGGTTCCATCCTGACAACTTGAAAGAGAAGCTTTCCGGCCTCGTCGGTGTAGTCGTACGTTGCGACAATCTCCCCGCGTTGCTTCATGCTTTGCGGTTGCGCTTGGGTGTCCAGTCCCACCCATCCGCCCATCTCTTCCAGGGCCTCCGGGAAGCTCTTTCCCGTCAATTCACGGTGAAGGGCGATAACGTCCCCCCCGCGTCCGCACCCGTGGCACTTGTAAGCCTTGCCATCCTCGAAAAGTCCGAAGCTTGGGCTTGTGTCGTCATGTCCGGGAAGGGGGCAACAAATATCGGCACCCGTCCAGGGCATCCCGTGGCGTGAAAGCACGTCCGCACAAGTCAGGCGTTCTTTCACCGCTTGGGGTTCAATGCGTGGGGCGTTCATACGGCTCCCCCCTTCCCGCCCTTGGCGGTTTCCTCGAATCCCGCACGCAATCCTTTTTTGAAGGCATCGGCAAGGGCGGGTTTTTTCCAGTTGAACGCATCGCACCTTCCAAGGTGAAAGGCGATGGTTTCCGGTTCCAAGTCGTTATAGGTGGCGGAAATGCAAACGGCGATTTCCGGCGGGTTGTCCGCTTTCAGTTGGCGGGCAAACGTCACGGCCTTAAAAAGCGCGTAAGGTTCCGGCGCGTCCGGTTGGCTTTCGATGAAAGGCAGGGCGCGGGGCTTGTATGGTTTCCGGGCCTTGTCGGTTTTGGTGTCGGGCTTGTTCATCGCAGGGCCTCCACCAGGGCAAGGGCAATGATAAGCGCGGCGGGCATGAAGAAAAGGGCAAAGGCGGCACCCATAAAGAGGGGCGCGGCAATCTGAATCCGCTTGCTTTTCCGGGGGCGGCGGGGTAGTATATTCCTATTCGGTTCCCCACCGTTCCCCCCGTGAAAGCCTGCCAGCGTCCGGGGGTCTTTTTTTGCTTTGGGTGTCATGCCTCCACCTCTCCCCGGCGGCTTGCGCGTTCGCTTGCTTGGCGTTCAATGAATGAATCCACGTCTTGCGGCTTCACCAGCACCAGGCGGGCGGAAAGGCGGCGGGCTTTCAGTCCCCCGGAAAGCCAGCTTTGCGCGGTTCGGTGTGAAACTCCGGCGTAGTTGGCGATTCCGGCGCACCCCTTAAGCCAAGCGGGGGCGGTGTCAGTCAGTCTTTCTTGCTTTGCGATAGTCATGTTTTGCGTTCCTATGTTTGGGTTCATAGGCGCAATCATAGAGCAAGCTAAGGCATGGAAAAACGTGTATAAAATAAATGTTTCGGGGTATTTATATCACCCCGTTTTTATTGGCTATTCTGCCAGTCGTTTATATCTTTTGTTAAAGCTTCATCCGTCAATTCTTCCCCGGCTAGTTCATCCCATAGCGTTTTGAATACATAGTGGAATCCCGGTTCTAAATCCGAAGGGCGGCACGTTGGAAGTTGTCCAGTTGCTTCTCTCCAGTGTAAACAAGATCGGCGCACATGGTAAAGCCTTTCTCCCCGTGTCCGGGGGCGGCCTCTCGTTTTCGGTTCGGGGTGAAAAACTTTTGCTCTTTCAAGGGCGGAAAGTAATTCCTCCACCCGCTCCTGTGTTTTTCTATCCATTACTTGAAGAAAGCGGCGTTCAAGTTGCATATCCCGCAAGGCAGATTCCAAGGTATCAAGGCGGGCTTGTTCCTCCGGGGCGGCGGTGACATCCTTTTCAAGGGCTTTGTCCAGGGCGTAGTCATAACATTCCTGTGCGGCAAGTCCTATGAAGTGAAGCGCGGCGGCACGAGTTATTCCCCTTGGTTTCAGGGCTGAAATAAGTTCCTTCACCATGGGGCCGGGCACCAGGCGTAAACCTCGTTCCGCGTATCCTTTTTCCCATGCCGTTTGTTCGGGCGGGGTTGTCACGCGGTGGCCTCGGTGGAAAGGTGAATCACGTTCCCGGCGGCGGGGGCGGGGCGTATCTCGAAAAAGCTTTCAGCGTCCTTGCGGTTCATCAATCCCCGGTAGTGGGCTTGGAATACTGTCAGGGTTCCACTGTGTCCCATCCACCCGGCGGCCTTATGGAGTCCGTGAAGTTCCCCGGCGGCGGTTGCGTAGCTGTGTCGGGCACCGTCCGGCGGCCATTTCTTCACGCGGGCCTTTTTCTTGCAGGCGGTACGGGCGGCACGAAAGCGGCTTTCACTTGGGGCAATGCGCCCCTCTCCGGGGTAGCGTTCCAGCCAGTCCCGCAAGTTCTCTGTGATTGGCACCGTCCGGAAGGAACGTGTCTTGCTTGCGGTTTGCGGGATGAAAATAACGCCTTCATCCAAGCGGATATTTTCCCAGCGCAAGGGGTTGTCGGGGCGCAATAGTTCTTGCGGGCGCACCCCGGCGAAAAACATAAGGGCCAGGGAAACGGCATAGCGCGGGGGATAGTCCTTTTCCATGGCACGAAGCAAGGCGCGGGTTTGCGTGGGTGTCAGGATTTCAGCGGGGGCGGCCTCGGTTTTCCGGCGTTGCTTCACCTTGCAAACCGTGTTCGTGAAGTCGGGCAATTTCTTTTCGCACCAGTTCAAGACGGATTGCAATTCCGCGCGGCGGTTCAAGACGGTACGCGGGGCAACATCCCCGAAGGATTCCACCCAGGCGGAAACATCGGCGGCGGTAATCTTGCGCACGGATTTCTTGCCGTGTTTCTCTCCGAAGGTGGCAAGGCGTTTTGACTTGCTCCGCAGGGTTTCCGGGCGGGCGGTGTCCCCTCCGTCCGTGGGGTTGCGTAGTTCCTCCAGATAGGCGGCAAGGGCGGCGTTGAAAGTCATGTCCTTTAATCCGGGGCGGTTGTGTTTGATGAAGAAGTCCACCGCTTGGCAAAGGTTGCGCGGGCATCCGGCGGCCTCCAGTCGGTGAAGCGCGTCCACCGCGTCCTTGGTTTCCACCGAAGTCAGGGCCATGGCAAGGCGGCCTTGCAGGTTCCGGCGGGCTTTCAAATCAGAAATAAAGCTCTTGGCCTCTTGTTTCGTCTCGAATGTGGCGCGGCGTATCTTTCCACCGTCCGACACTTCCCCGCACCATTTTCCGGCGGTTGTCTTGCGTAGTCTCCCCCCGTTCCATGGTTCGGATTCCCCTTTTATGAATTGGCTTGGCATGGTGTTTTTTCCTTTCTTGCGCGGTGGCGCGGTTGCTTGCTTCACTATGCCTTTTCTTTATCCTCCTTTATTGAGTCTTTGCAAGCACAAATTTTCACCCCTATAAACAAAGGGCGAAACGCTTTTTGCTAGGGGGGTTCGATTCCCCCCGCCTCCACCATGTTTTTTCAAGTCATAAACCCCTGATTTTCAGGGGTTTTTGCTTTTAAGGGGATGTGCGAAAAACTATTACCGCAAAATCCGGTCGGATTTTTGTCATGCTGACGCCTTTTCGAGCATTTCCGCGAACCTTACGGGGAAGTCGGGTATGGCGATGAGAGGTAATTGTCTTGGGCTCAACGGACAGCTTCCGTTTTCTCGGTTTGCGGAGCGCTTCGTCCGAGGGAAAATACACGAATCGACCCCGGATTTTTTCTAGTAGAAGTAGGGGGTTGTTTTGTGAACGCGGAAAGAAACAACGGGGTTCGAGTGAGAGCAGAGTGCCCATCTCCGTGTCGTAGAGTCCCGCAAGCGAATGACGAATCGGTTCAACCACCACGCCTCCTTTGCAAATATCTCACGGATTCAGGATAAAAAAACACCCACATGGGAAACCATGCGGGTGTAGAGAACTAAGAAAATAAACCGTTTGAATTTATTTTTTCCGACGCTTTAGGAGGTGAAGACCTCCTAAAGATCCGAACATAATTGTAGCAAGCACGATGGTGCCGGGTTCAGGTATGAGGGAATATTCAACGGTCACTGTCCCTTGAGCTTGGGAAACGGTGAGGGCCTGCTGCAAACCTCCCAGACCAGTGGCATCCGTAAGTTGGTTGGCCGAAAAATTCCACGAAAAAGTGCCTGGACCCGTTGCTTCAAAATATTGGCCCCACACGGCCGAGGCAATGGAGGAACTACTCGCCACTGTGACAGGGTCTGGATCAAATCGGTAAAAATCACCCAACCCGGTGTTGTTGAATTCATCGGTAGGATCACCAGTCGTTGCCTCAAGGAACTGCGTGGTGGACGAGATTGCGTTTACTGCAGCCCATCCTGTGGAGAACCCAGAGTCAATTAATGCAGGTCCAGATCCTTGATTCAACGCTCCGGCCAAGGTGTGGGTAAAAGTAACCTCTCCAGATTCAGCAGAATCATTGTCGACAGACAATGACCCCCCCGTTTTAGTAAACACAATGGAAATGGTGATATCGAGAATATCGTTAAAATCGGAGACGTTCCCGTTTATTTTATTAAACGTAAGGGATTGAGACCCATTAGGGGTGAAGTTGAACGACTGTGTTTGACTGATGGTTACCTGGGCGAATGCGCTGGAACTCATCAAAATGGCTCCCAGTATGGTTGCCATCCTTCCTTTTTTTGTAAAACTTAATTTTTTCGTAAGGATTTTCATGTTCTCTTTGCTTTCTATCTTTGGACCTCTGACGAGGCTTTTGTTGTTTGGTTTGGGTTTTCGTGGGTGATGCCCACATTTCTATGGAATTACATTATCACATAAAAAATCGTTTCGGGAGTTTTTTTCGCGCCGTAATATTATGACATTTGGATTAAATTGGTTGTGTTAATCTTGTCCAAGGTATCCTTCCAAGGCTCCTTTCCAAGGTGTCGTTGAAAACCATGGATTTTTGCGATGTCCACAGTACCTTGAAAATCATCCCATAAGGCAGGGCTTTTGGGTAGGTTATTTTCTGTCATAAGATTACGGCTTTTCATTTAATTGTATTTGGTTAACTTTACGACATGGGCAGTGTCGCCAGCCCTTGGCGGCGGCAATAACGCTTAGATCGGCGAGATGGGATACGCCCAGTTTCGTCATAGCTCGCTGTTTGTAGCTTTGCACGGTAGAAACGGTGCAGGCCAACTCGTCGGCCATTTCCTTGAGGGAATTGCCTTTCACAGCCATGCATACAACCATGCGCTCTTTTTCGGTGAGCACTTGTTCAGTGGCTGTCGGTAAGGCTGCCCATTTCAGCCCCAATGCATAGAGGAGGTCGTTTCGGTCTATCGGAGTGATTAGGTGTGTGATTGTACATCCCGGAATTTTTTCCAGGTTTTTCAGGCGATCTCCCTGCCCCAGAACTACCAGACGTTCAAACGAGTTTCGTTCAAATAACGATTTGGGAAATTCGCCATTTTTCGGTAGATACTCTGCACGGACGAGAACACTGGAAACCGTAGTCGCCACATTCTTTGAATCCTTCCAGCAGGGAATACGCGTTACCCGTCCCACCGAGGGGATGTGAGATATCCACAGTAGAAATATTTCCGCAAAAAAGGGGTCGCCCTCCACGATTAAGACATGTAGCCGATTCATCACAACGTAATAGCATAATACTGAAAATCTGTAAATAGTCAGGGGTGCCGTAATATTACAAAATAACTTTAAAAAAATATATATTAAACGTTAATTACGAGCGGCTGTAAATGGGCAGGATCGGTACAAGTTGGTGGCTTATGCCAATCCAGACTGGGGCGAGTTGTACGATATGCGCGATGCTCCCCAACAGGTGAAGAACCTGTGAAAAAATCCGGCGAACGCGGACTTGCGTTTTCGGTTTCTACAGGCCTTGCTGACCGAAGAGATGAACTGCAACGCGCCGTATTGCGGGGTTTATCCCGGAGATGCGCGATATTTGTAGGTTGATCAACCACTGATCACAGATATGCACTGATCGTGGGTTATGGCATTGGGTTTGGATGGGGGGCGACTGGGGACGGGAGCGCCGATCGCCGCATCGGCTGGGCGAAGGGGGTATGGTATTCAAAGCGGCTTCGCCGCGCTCGTTACTCCGGGGTCTAGCGCGTGGGCGGGGTGGTTTCGCGGATTTCGGTGCCATGGTCGGGATGGAGGATGAGGAGGGAAAAGCGGATGGCTTCTTCGGGTTTGCGATGATTGACGGTGAGGTAATCAAAGCGTCCGCGGGCGTCGGTGTAACCGTCTTTCCAAAAGCTGACGAGTCCGTTTTGTCCGAGGGCATAGACTTTGACGTAGGTTTTGGGGATGGGGCGTCCGGTTTCGGCGTCGCGGGCCTGGAGTTGTCCGAAGTCCCGCATGAGGCGCACGGACATGCGGTTGTGGAGATGCAGATGCGAGCGGCGAATGCCGCCGGATTCGATTTCCACGAGCAGGTTTTGGTTGCGGTGGGCTTCGGGGATCTCCAGGTGCAGGGGTTGTCCGTCGGCGGGGAGGTTCAGGGTTTCCCGGTGCGCGGGGGCGACCCATCCCGATGTCACGTTTTGTCATGCGCTCGCAATGTCACGTTTTGTCATGCGGTTGCCCATGCTCACTTCCGTGAAGTGTGGTTTTCTTGCGGGGGGGGGGCGACTTTCCCGACATTCCTTTCGCCCTCACTCTCAATTCAGTCAGATGGATTTCGTGACCCTTCACGCCACGTCCCCAGGTTGGTAGAGGTATTTCTGAAAGCCCTCGAACATTTCCTTTACCTGTTTGGGCTGGGCTCCAAGGTCTTTGAGGCCGTCCTGAATGCTGTCATGATAGCGGAGGCGGATGAGTTCGGGGAGTTTTTCGGAATCCAGCTCTTCCACGCCCTGTCTGACGTAGTGTTCCAACACGAATTCCAGAAAGGCCTGCTGTTTGGCGTTGAAGTCAGCGTTGAGGAAAAGGCGGGCCATCTCGGCGCGGTGAGCGCGGGACAGGGGCGGGGCGTTGTAGGCCACATAGGAAAGCACGTCGAAGATGTCGCAGTTTTCCGCATGGATGATCCGTTGCATGTCCGCGAGTTGTTGCGGACCAAAGCCATAACCGGAGAGACCGTCCAGCAATTTTTTCCGGGTGTCGGGCGAACTCCAGAGGATGCGCAATTCTTCCTCGTTCTTAAAAAAGTCCGGGAGCTTTCCATATAATTCTTCCATGAACTGCGCCGCTGAAAGCGGGGTGCCGTCGGGGTGCCAGAAACTGGTGCTGACCATGCTCTGAATTTCCCGTTCCTTGCCGTCGGCCAGTTTCACTTTGACTTTTCCGCCCGGCGGGGGTGGCGGTGGCGGGGGCGGTGGCTTCTCGCCCCCGGGATCCTCTTCCCCCGGTTTCTTGGGTTCCGGCTCCAGAGGTTCCCCGTCCCATTCGGGATCACTGAAATGCAGATACGCCTTCACGAAATCGTAGATGGTAAAGAAATATTTGTTCTCATGCAGGCGCGTGCCCCGTCCGATAATCTGCTTGAACTCAATGATCTGGTTAATGGGGCGCATGAGCACGATGTTGCGCACGTTCCGCGCGTCCACCCCCGTACTCAGCTTCTGGGAAGTGGTGAGGATGGTGGGAATGGTCTTTTCGTTGTCCCGGAAATCTTGCAGATACTGATCTCCCAACGCCCCCTCGTCCGCTGTCACCCGTTGGCAGTAGTTGGGGCTTGTGGATTGCTTGTACTGGTTGATGAGGTCGCGCACCGCCAAGGCGTGAAGCTGGCTGGCACAAAAAACGATGGTTTTTTCCCGCTGGTTGATCATCTCCATGAACAGCTTCACCCGGTAGGCTTCCCGTTCCTTGATCTCGATGATCCTGTTGAATTCCGCCTCCGTGTACCGCTTGCCCGCCTCCACTTCTCCCGAAATCACCTCATCGTCGGGCGTGTAGATGTAGTCGTCCAGCGTCGTGGAGATTTGCTTCACCTTGAAGGGGGTCAGGAAGCCGTCGTTGATGCCCTCCTTGAGGGAATAGATGTAAACAGGGTCTCCGAAATACCGATAGGTGTCGGCGTTTTCATCGCGTTTGGGGGTGGCGGTGAGTCCCAACTGCGCCGCCGGCTCAAAATATTCCAGAATACCCCGCCAAGTGCTTTCATCCTGCGCCCCGCCCCGGTGACACTCGTCGATAATGATGAAATCAAAGAAATCCGGGGGATATTCCCCGTATGAGGGACTCGGATTGCCCGCCGCGTCGGTGCCGCACTGGAAAGTTTGGAAAATGGTGAAAAACACGGCCCCGTTTTTGGGGACCTTTCCCTTTTTGCGGATGTCATCCGGCTTGATGCGCACCAGTGCGTCATCGGCAAAGGCGGAAAAGTCCAGCAGGGCCTGACTGGCCAGCGTGTTTCTGTCGGCCAGAAACAGGACGCGGGGACGGCGTGTGGGTTCCCCGCTCAAATTCCAGCGACTCTGGTAGAGCTTCCAGACGATTTGAAAGGCGATGAAGGTTTTGCCCGTGCCCGTGGCCAATGTCAGCAAAATGCGCCGGTTCCCGGCGGCGACGGACTCCAGGACCCGCTGCACGGCGATGTCCTGATAGTAGCGGGCCGGATGCGATCCGCCCTTGTCCTCGTAGTCCACCTCCGCGAAACGGTCCCTCCACGCGTTGGACACCGCAAAAGTCCGCTGCCAAAGTTCCTCCGGGCCGGGAAAGCCGGACACTTCGCCTTCCTCGCCCGTCCGCATGTCGATGGCATAGATGCCCTGGCCATTGGTGGCGTAGGTGAAACGCACGCACAGCTTTTCCGCGTAGTCCTTGGCCTGTCCCACCCCTTCGGTCAAAGCCTCGTTCCATGCCTTGGCTTCCACCACCGCCAGTTTGGTGTTGCGGTAGACCAGCACGTAATCCGCAATCACGGGTTTTCCCAGTACCGCCTCCCCGCGAATACGCCCCGGCGCGATCTTGTACTCCCGCCGAATGCGGCTGCCCTCCACCACGCCCCAGCCCCCCGCCGCCAGCGCCGGGTCAATGTGTTCCGCTCGTGTTTCCGCTTCGTTCATGGGGTGTGCTTTCTGGAAAGTCCTGAAATTAGGCCTTAACTGGTTTTTCTCATTTTTGCAATAAAACAGGCATATTCTTATATTTCAAGACTTTACGACGGTTTGTGTCTATAATTTTGTCTTGCGATAAAAGAAGACTGGGTTTCTGCTTCGTTCATGGCTTGGGGACCTTGTGGACCGGGTGGACCTTAGGGGGCGGGGCCTCGATGGGTAGCGTGCCGCGGCACTCAGGATAGGCGGAGCAGCCCCAGAACTCCCCTTTGGCAGAGCGGCGTTTGCGCATGGGCTTTTCGCATTTCGGGCAGGCCGGGGCGTTGGCGTCGCGTTGAACCTCCCGCGCCGCGAGGCGGCGGCTCATCATGCGTTCATTGAAGCCCCCGCTCGCCTCGAACGCCTGTCCTTGGGCCTCCATTTGACGGTCCAGCAGCTTCATAGCCCGGCCGATGATGATCAGCATGGCGTTGGCGACCACCAGGTCGTCGTCGCTGTCCAGCCACTTCGCGTACAGCGCCCGTTGCGCGAAAGCGTGTTTGGCCGACTCATGGACCATGTCGTCCTCAAATGTCGGCTCCAGCACCAAAATCGCGTTGACCGCCTTGGCCTCGGGGCTGTGCACCGACCAGGGGCAGGCGCCTTTGTCCAGAATCCAGTCCTCGAAATCGCCTCGCAACTCGCCCAGGCTGGCACGTGCCACATCCGTCAGCTTGATTTCCGTGTCCTTCGAAGTCGCGGAACGTTCCGAGCCTTCGATGATGTTCTGCTTTCCGCTGCGCGCCGCCTGTGTCATTTGGTCGTACTGACGCCCCGTGGGGTCGTAGTATTTCGTGTCCTGCTCCCGCCGGTTGTAGGTCATGAACCGCCGACAAAACTTCCGGGTCTCCATTCGGATCACCGTCGCCAGCGTAAAGCTGTGCAGCCGCCGGAATCCACCGGATTTGTCAAACAAAGGACGTTCCATGATCATTTCTCCTGAATCGGTTGGGGATGTTGTTTTTGGGGACCCCATGGACCCAGGGGACAAAATGGGTGAAACTCTCCGTCCGGTCAAGGCTTTCCGAGCCTCGGAAGCCGATTTTTTTCGTCTTCCGAACGTCGGAAACCCCTCTCCGGCCCAAAAGCACGCCTACCTACATTTCCCCAAGCACCCGCCAACGCCCACAAGGACCCGCCAGAAACCATGCCGCCAATCTTCCACAAGGTCCATCGGGTCCTCCGGGTCCCTCACAATTCCCCCGCAAATGCCCGGTGCAACAGCGACTTTTTCAACGCCTCCAACGCCGCCAGCTTCCGCTCGTAGATGGCGGCGAGGCGTTGGATTTCTGCGGAGAGGGCGTCAAGCTTGGCGACGATGGCTTTTTGTTCTGACAGAGAAGGTGTTGGGATTGGATAGCCCTTCAGTTTCGTGCCATTGATGTTCGCTTGGTTGACGCTCGAAATTACAACTGTCTTCCCATAGTCAAATGCGATTTGGCTATTGAGAAAATAAGTCAAATAGTCTGCATCCAACAAGTCCTCCTTTCGGTGAATCCGAATCAAGTAGCCCGCAAATATGGCTGGCATTTCATTCTTGTAGATTGCAGTCTTGCCGACCAATTCAGGGCTGTTTGTACGGTTGAACAGAACGTCGTTATACTTGAGCTGGTATTTTTTGATTTCGGCTTTGTTATCTGTGTATACGAGATTACCCCAATCTAGTCGCCCGTCTTTGATGTTCCCCATGCGTAGAACGGGGATTTTCCCTTCTTTCTTCGATTTTGCAGCCGAACCGTATTCAACTTTTTCACATAAATCGCCCAGCGTTTTCCATTTCCATTTCTTACTGCGCAAGACGGATTCCAGATGGCTATCGAAAATGGCGCGGGCGTTCTGGAGGTTCTTTTCGGCGTTGGCCTTGGCGGTGTCAATCCCCGCAAACGCCTCGTCCAGTATCCTGACAATGCGTTTCTGTTCCAGGATTGGGGGGAGGGGAATTACGAACTCATGTAATTTTTTTTTAGTAATATGAACTAAACCGACTGAACCATTTACAGACTTCTCAATTTCTGCTGTTATTTCATTTAACGCGTAAAAAGCATATTTTTTCCAGATAACCTTATCATCATAATAAACCTTAAAAATGTGTTGATTTAGTATGCCAGTTTCTCGATCCCATATGTGTGGGCCAAAGGAAGATCCTATAGTGCCAGACCATGAGAATAGTAAATCCCCAGGCTGCACCAAATCTTTAGGGTCATATCTTCCTTGATAATAGTTAAATGGGGCGTTTAATCGGTTTAAATTTTGAATCCGTATAATTGGCAAACCACTGGTTGACCAAAGTTTCGAATTAAAAGCTCTTCCATTTTGGAATTCAAATATTTCTCCAAGTTTTCTATATCCAAAATTTTTCATGGTTCCGTTAACTTTTTGTTATAAACATTTCCGGATATTACCCAGTATTTCGGCGGCTTCCGCATCCAGGACTGCGATTTCGTCGAGGATGGCCTCGGGATCGCGGTGGATGATTTCTTCATTGCCGTTGGGGTTTTTGCCGGAGAGGTCACAGGTGGCGGTATCGATGTCTTTGATGTCCACGCTCCAGCTTTTGTCGGAGTCGGCGCGGGTTTTCTGGAGTTCGACGAATTCGGCGAGGTCGTTGTCGTTGAGGGGATTGGTTTTGCCGAGGTTGCGTCCGGGATCAAGCTGGTAATACCAGATTTTGCGGGTGGGTTCGCCTTTCTCGAAAAAGAGGACCACGGTTTTGACGCCCGCCCCTTGGAAGGTGCCGCCGGGACAGTCGAGGATGCTGTGCAGGTTGCAGCTTTCGAGCAGGTGCTTGCGCAGGCTCACGGAGGCGTTGTCGGTGTTGGAGAGGAAGGTGTTCTTGATGACCACTCCGGCGCGTCCCCCGGCCCGCAGGATTTTGATGAAGTGCTGTAGAAAAAGAAAAGCGGTTTCGCCGCTTCGGATGGGGAAGTTTTCCTGCACCTCCGCCCGCTCCTTGCCGCCGAAGGGCGGATTGGCGAGAATCACGTCGTGTCGGTCCCGCTCCTGAATGTCGGCCAACTGAATGGCGAGGGTGTTCTCGCGGCTGATGTTGGGGGAGTCGATCCCGTGCAGGATCATGTTCATGATAGCGATGCAGAAGGCAAGGGATTTTTTCTCGCGTCCGTAGAAGGTGCGCCGTTTCAGGGTTTCCACGTCGCGCACGCTGAGACCGGGCTTGGCCCGCATGTATTCGTAGGACTCGCAATGAAAGCCCGCCGAGCCGCAGGCTCCGTCGTACACGGTTTCGCCCACTTGGGGATCAATCACCCGCACCATGGCCCGGATGAGCGGACGGGGGGTATAATATTCGCCCCCGTTGCGTCCGGCGTTGCCCATGCGTTTGATCTTTTCCTCGTAGATCATGGACAGCTCGTGCTTTTCGGTCTGCGAGCCGAAACGCAGTTCGTCAACGTGGTCGATGATTTCCCGCAGATTGAAGCCGCTGTGAATCTTGTTTTTGATCTCCCCGAAAATCTGGCCGATTTTGTATGCGAGGGAACTGGAGTCTTCCGAACGCTTGGTGAAGCCGCTGAGGTAGGGGAAGAGGCTGTGATTGACGAAATCCACCAGATCGTCGCCACTGATGGCGCGGTTGTGGTCAATGGACCCGTCGGCATTTTTGGGCGCGGCCCAGACCCGCCAGCGATAGGGTTCGTCGAGAATGGGGGTGTAGGTCTTGCCCTCCATTTCCGCTTCGGCGGCTTTGTCCGCCTCCAGGGCATCGAGATATTTCAGAAAGAGCAGCCAGGAAGTCTGTTCCGCGTAGTCCAGTTCCGTGCCGCAGCCCGCTTCTTTGCGGAGGGTGTCGTCGATGTTGCGAAAAGCCTGTTCAAACATGGGGGTCCGGTTCTCTCTGGTGGATGGAAAATTCTGTGGGCCAAGTATGACCACACGAGAGCGGAATTGTCCATTTCAATTTTGCCAAAAGAACAAGCGGGCTTTCACTTTCGAATACAAGCGGGGGCAAGTCGCCTTGCCACATGCCAAAAATGGAAATGGTCTTTCGAGGGGGCGGGGGTAATTGGGGCAATCACGCCGGGGGGCGTGGTAAAGATTTTTCAAACGGTGGGACTCCTGCGAAATCGGTTCCCGGTGTGGTTGGATGGGGTCAACTTGGGGTGCTATCATGCTGGCGAAAAAAATTAAAACCCTTTGTTTGCAGGGGTTTTATGGTATATGGTGGGGGGGCGATTCCTCCCGCCTCCACCATGTTTATTCAAGTCATAAACCACTGATTTTCAGGGGTTTTTGCTTTTAAGGGGGTGTTCGAAAAAGTAGAGGGTAAAGGTGGGGTAAAGGCATGAAACGGCAGCGGGCCGCACGACATGGCGAGGTTACACATCATCCATACTTGATTCGGATGATTCAAATATGCGGACAGGAGTGTCCGCGCTCCGTTTTTTCGCTAGCGGGTTGGCGGGGTGGTTTCGCGGATTTCGGCGCCGTGGTCGGGATGGAGGATGAGGAGGGCGAAGCGGAGGGCTTCTTCGGGTTTGCGATGATTGACGGTGAGGTAGTCAAAGCGTCCGCGGGCGTCGGTGTAGCCGTCTTTCCAAAAGCTGACGAGGCCGTTTTGTCCGAGGGCATAGACTTTGACGTAGGTTTTGGGGATGGGGCGGCCGGTATCGGCGTCGCGGGCTTGGAGTTGTCCGAAGTCCCGCATGAGGCGCACGGACATGCGGTTGTGGAGGTGCAGGTGTGAGCGGCGAATGCCGCCGGATTCGATTTCCACGAGCAGGTTTTGGTTGCGGTGGG
>JAFIGC010000066.1 GCA_020831635.1 Verrucomicrobiota bacterium
CAGACAAGCCGAATTCCAAGCGCGCAAGCGCATGGAAAAGTAATTATAACAACGACTCGCCCTTGAAAGACAGGAGGCGGAAACCCAGCGCCAGCGCAACGAAAGGGAAAGACAACAGCGACTCGCCCGCGAAAGACAGGAGGCGGAAAATCGCAGACAAGCCGAAATCCAAGCGCGACAGCGTATGGAGAATCAAAAAAGAGCGGCCCTGGAAGCGGAACGCCGTCGATTTCAAGCCGCGAGGCGGCAATTCGAGGAATCCTGGCAAGGCCACGTGCTTCCCCCGGGTATTGAACTCAACCTTTGGAATTTACATGACTATCAATGGATTGAGGTTAAAAGCCCAATACGTTTCGGAATCACCTTGGGAAATGCGGCGGAACACCTGTTTCCGGCAGGCAGCCACCTAATTGAGCTTCATGATGCCACGAAAGTGCGAATTCGCTCGCGAAGTGGCAGCCATCTTGAGTTTCACACACGCCTCGTTACCGAGTTCCATATGAAACATTTCATTCAAAACTAACCCATACCCCAGTTGAGCTTATGAAACGAACACCCTACTTTTTACAATGTCTTTCCACCATAATCCTCATGACTTCCATTCCGCTGCGCGCGCAAAAACCCGGTACGGTTCCGCAAACACCCCGTTCCCCGGTCGTAAGTCTGGCGGAGTCAAGGCCCATGGAAGACGGGGTGCCGGAAACGGGTTTGCTGGGGCACCCCATGCTCATGTTCGACATTGGAGGAGCCCGAAGCGTGACGCTTCGGGAGAACCGCCCGGACGAGGCGGGCTTGCACTTCGGGCTTGTGGGCGCGGGGCTGAATATTCCACTGGCATCACACTTTGACCTTGGGCTGGACCTCAGGTACTTGGTGTACATGGCCGGAAGCGAAGAGGTTTCCGATTTGACCATTGACCATTTTTCCGGAGAGGCTTTGCTTCATTTCAGTTTGGCGTCCGGTGCCTGGATAAACCCCTTTCTTTCGGCGGGATATCACGGACGGCGCACCACTTGGAAATTATATGGGCACGAAGAAAAAGCCTCGGATGGCGGGCCGGCCTATGGCGGGGGGCTGGAATTGCGGGTTGCGCGTCATACCGGAATTATCATCTCGGGTCTGCAAAAAAAGTTGGAAGAAGACAGTGTTTTCCAGGCTCAGGGCATCATTCAGGTGTGGTTCATGCCGAACGCAGCGGGCCGATTTGGCTATTCCCATGAGTCCGATCCCGAGATCAATACCGTTTTTGTCGGAGTGGCCATTAACCTTTGAAATGTTTGGGGGGAACCGGCACGATCCACCAACTCATACTTTACTGCTGAAAATCGAAAATGGCCCATTCACAGCCTGAGAGATGTTTTTGTCCTTGGAGGCTTGCGTAGGTCATGTCTGTGTCCCCAAGGTCCCACCATTTGACCCAATCTGCCCCTGATAGACAGAAAAATGTGCATGGTTGTATCCCTGATGCGAAATAGGAGATAGGGCAGTTTCGAGGGGTTTCGTGGTGGTCTGAACAGCAGTTTTTTTTAATCAAAATGTTGAGCGAATGGTTTACTCCCGCTGTGGTCCGTATGGCTTCGTATGGAATCGTTCCCGGGTTGGCTCAACCGAATCATCCCGCAACCTTCCGCCGTGTGTCGCCCCACGTGCAGCGCTTCACACGCGGACAATAAATCAAGGCAAAGTGAGGTGGGCTGATGCAAGCGGAGAGACCCGACGACCCCACCCAAAGAAATATTTCTGGCTTGAGTACATGAGTGGCGTTTGGGGTCCTTCCATCTCAGACGTTTGTTGGAAATCCGTATATCATCTGCCAGCGAATCGAGTTGGCCCGTGATGATCTGGATTCCATTCCCATAATGTAAACTGATCAGGTTCAAACGACGTATTGTGGCCAATAAAAGGGAGTTCAGTTCAAAACTTTCCGGACGTAGGATTTTTTTATGAATTCTTAACTGTAAAGGTGTCACGAACACCAGATCAATCATCCGAACCGGACGGGAACCTGAAAATTTCAGTTGATGGGTGGCATGCGGGATACAGGATTCAACCATCGCCCCCGATTCGCCAAAAGGCCGTCCGTTTGATGCCTGCAGAGCCTCTAGAATTCCAGGGCCCAGACTTCCGGTTCGATCCCAGGTCACCAGTCGAAAAGGCAGCGTGTCCGCCTCCATCTCCTGAACATAGACTGGCTGAAACAGGTAAGCCGGAGGTTTGTTTTGATCCGGTTTGAAATAAGCGTCAAACATGGATGGATTATGTTCAAGCAAAGCGTGTCCAGCAAGCCCCCTCAATGTGGCCGTTGCCAATCGGCGGATCGGACTCACCCGATCCAGCCAAAGTTCCGCTTCAAAGAGATGGAGCTTCAGTCCATCCTGTAACTCTGGCAGCGTGTCGGCAGCTTCGAGTGCGTACATGATCCTTTACCCTCTGCGGTTTTCTCTTGTTTGTTCACGACGTTCTCTGTTTTGACTCAGATTTTCCCCGCCCCCCCGTCCTGTGGATCGATGGTGCCTTGTATCGAATGGTTTGAGTTCCAGCGAGGGTTTTTCAGTTCCTTTGGTTTGTTCACGATCCTTTTCATTATCCTGATATAAATCATAACCATACAACTGGTCCGCCAGTGGATTTTCCGACTCGAATAGGGGTAAGGGCTGGGGTAGGATATGCGGTGCCTGCCCTTTGAGAAGGCCACGCGCATTTTTCGACACATGCAAAACCTCCAATCCTTTGGGATCCGCATCATTTTTGCCGGACTTGATCGGAGAAGCGTGACGGTTAAACCAAACGTGCCCCCCCCGGTTTATTTTCTGCCCGTTCTGCACAACAGCCCGCGGATAGCGCAATCTGGGCACTGGCTCTTGGGTCGCCTGCCAGAGGTGCATTCGTGTCTTCAGTTTTTCATCCATTTGTTCGGCGTAAGGGAGAGGCACCTTCGCAATTCCCACGTCATCCCGACGCATTTCAGCAAGGAGGTGCAGGGTACCATCATCCCGGAGTTCTTGAAGCTTTAAGCGGGATACACGACAATGCCCGAGTCCCAAGGGCTTGCCGCCCCCCAGTCGCCAATCCACAGCGCAGGCGGAAAGTATCAGTGCGACTTCACGCTGGCTCAACCCACGTAGGGAAAGTCGCAATTTACCGGTTGGAGCCTTGTCATCCCGGAGCAGATCGACTGTTTTGTTTGTCTTTTGTGGTTGTCCTTTCAAACGGCCATCATCATACACCCCTTGATTTTCGTATTTCCAAGGAGCTTCATGGTTACGTTCCATCGTATTTCGATAGACCTTAAATCCACGCAAGCCTAGAAATCGGTTGGAGACATCCTCATGAAATGTATGTTCCAGTCCTTCATGGGGCTGCCGATAGAAGGCGGCGCAACCGGGATGCGGGACTGATAAAGGAGAAAGAGGCACCGCTCTCTGAAGGGCTGAAGTCCCTTCCGTGAAAACCAGATTGCCAGGTCGTATTCGGGCGGAAAATGAGGCGGCCGGACCCGGAAGTTCTTCCGAAGGCTCCCAATCCCTCCACTGCAGAATTTCTCTTGTTTTGTCCGCCTTTGATGGGACCTGACCAAACAAATCGGTCACCTCATCGACATTCCCGTCTGGATTCAGACTGTCGGGGATCTGGTGTGGATGTCTTTCCGAGATCACATCCAACAGCCGCTCTCCCTCCCGCCCCCAGCGAGCCCATTGAATGGATTTGATTTCATTTGGTTCATTGATCTCACGAGCACTCCGATCTCGAGTTTCCAGCCAAACCAGATCTCCCGATTTCAATTCCCCGAAATCACCGTGTAGGTTTCGCCCACAATATGCAGCCCATTGGCCGGCGGCTACTTCAATGATTTTATTTGAGGGTCTGAAGATTCCCTCCCGCTTTCCTTTCGGATTGATGGGGCGACCCGAAAGTTTCAGTTTCCACGCGTTTTCTTCTGATTCGTCTTCAGCAAACGTCGTCAAATTGTCATCTACCCAGATGTATTGAACTTTGTGCCCGGGTTTGGGCCGAAGCGAGTTTACATGATTTCTCCCCAAAAGTCCTTCTATTTGCCGCAAGTCTTTCAACTTGGTGTCTCCCAACCGCAAGGTGCCGCTTTTGTTAATTCCTCCGGGCTTCACCACTTCCGCCAGAAAACAGTGGTCAGGCAGGAGGTGACTTTGGGGGGTGGGTTTGATTGGCTTCGGGCCCAAGCGGGCATCTCGGCCCTGACAAAGCCAGGCATCCTCATCCACATATCCCAGCGTTCCACCAGTGAGCAAGGACATCAAATTCCGCAGGGTGCCCCGTACCCCGGAAGCAGGAAGGATGACGTCCTCACCCACACACAACGCGGAATAGGTTTTATGCCCTCCGTCATCCCTGTCGGGTTCCGCTTTGGAGGTGATCAGGGGCGACAGGAGCTTGAGTTCCAGATCCAAGACCCCGGTAAAACGCGACCGCTCTTCCGGAAGCTCATCCATACTCAGTGGGGTGGGTTTCCGGCGATGGGGCGGCTCTTGGGGAAAAGGAACAAAGGTGTATGGATTATGGAACGGCTCTCCCAGGACAGAGGGCGGCTTGGGCTTTCCGTCGACAACGGGACGGCCAGCCTCCAAATGAACCTGCCAAAGACCGCTGGCAATTTCCACCAAGTCGGCGTCTGCTGTTGGATCGGACATCCATGCTTGTACTTTGCCTTCCAATTCACGGGTCATGGTTCCATTTTGAAATGCCTCGAAAAAAGCGTTGAATATTTCTTGGGAATTATTTTCGTCCATGGTGGTCTCCTTGTTTTCGCTGAGAACGATCCCCTTTCCGCGTCCTTGAATTGGGATTCCGGTTCGGTCCGGGTTGAATGGTCTGGTTACCGTGTTTGCCGGGATCAAAAGGTTCTAATCGTTTGTAGTGGATTTCTTTGTTTCTTGTCTGTTCGCAGTAGTTTCGGTTTGTTTTATCCACAAACAGATCGTATCCGAAAAGTTTGTCCGCAAGAGGCGTCTTGGGATCAAAGGTAGGGAGGGGCTGTGCCTGAATGGCCGGCGGTTTGAGGGGCAAACACGCATCCTTGTGGACATGCATGACCTGGAGCCCCCTTTTTTGTTTCTTGGGCGTTGCATGTCGCTGAAACCAAGTGTGTCCGCCATGGGTGTAAGATATTTCATGCTCAACCGCCCGGGGATAGCGCATGCGGGCGACAGGTATCTGTGTCGCCTGCCACGCTTCCATCCTTGCTTTGAGTGTACACAGTTCGATATCCGTGAAATCACTCAGAAATTTTTCGGGAACTTCTCCGGCAGCCTCACCCTCTCTCGATATTTCAATGGGGGAACCCAATCGTCCATCATCTTCCAAGGGTCTGAACACACCGCGACGGACCCGGCACCAACCCAGACCCAGAGGTTTGCCGCCACCCAGCCGCCAGTCCACTGCACATGCACTAAACAGTAATCCCATTTCTTTGTCACAGAGACCCGACAGAGAAACCCTCAGGTTTCCCAGGCCTTGCATCAGCAACTCGACCGTTTTGTTCATATTGTGTGTGTTTTTTTCCGCCTCAGCCTTGTTGTTGTAAATCGGTTGCGTGTCCCATGACCAAGGAGGAGAGTCGTTTTGACTTGTCCGATACACTTTGAAACCCCGCAACGGCATTTTGGATTGGTTATTCACATCATCCGCAAAGCTTGCCTCTTTACTGGATCTCGCTTTACGATAAAATGCGGCACAACCGGGGTTGGGGCTGGAAAGCGGTGCCAGCGCCACGTTTGGTTTCAGATATTCCGCCCCTTGATGAAACACCAGATTCGCGGGGCGTACCCTTGCAGAGAATGCCGCTGCCGGGCCGGGTTGATCTGCTGTGGTCTTGATTTCCGTAGGTACGTGCCCGAACAGATCGGTCACCATATCGACTTTCCCGTCCGGATTCATGGCATCAGGAAGCATGTGTGGATGTTTATTTTTGATCACCTCCAGCAAACTTTCCCCGCCACGCCCCCATCGAGCCCACTGAAAAGAGGCAATGTCGCTTTCGGATTCAATGCGGCCTTCGTTGTTTTTCAGCTCAAGCCAAACAAGATCATTTTCCATCAACTCACGCTTATTGGCATGGCGGTGGCGACCTGAAAAATCCCGCCAGAATTTCGCTCGAACCCTCAAGGTTTTCTCTCCCTTGAACGCACCCTCCCGTTTGGGCCTTTTTTTTCCAAGACCAATTGGTGTTTCCGAAAGTTTTAATTCAAAATCACAACCATCGTTTTTTTCTTTGGAAACCCGCACAAGCCGGTCTCTCTGAAAAGCCGCATAGAGCCGTGGAATCTTGTATCCACCAGCGGTGGATCTTGGGCGGTAAGGAGATAAGTGGGGTTCAATATCGTGTTTCAAGTAGTTTGTGTATTTTTTTATCTGTTCAAAAGTCGCATTTGTTCCCGGTGGTTGCACCCGAACAGGCTTTGATTTTGTTTTCATATCACAAATGGCAAAAGCGATTTCCTCAATGTTTGGAAATCGAGTTTCTCCGATTTCAATTTCACCGTCCATCTGTTGATGCGCCACAGTCTTTACCCTCGCCAGTCTGCAACGTTCCTCGCCCATGGCAATGTCCCGCGCCTGACACAACCAGGCATCTTCATCAACAAATGACAGTGTGCCACCGGAGAGAACCGTCATCAAGCTTTTCAGGGCACCCCGCACCCCGCTTGCCGGTAAAACCACGTCATCGCCAATTCGCAAGGCGTTGAGCTGTTGATGCCCGGTTTTTTGCTCCTGTCGAGGATCAAGGGCACTGCTTAACAATGGAGACAAAAGCTCAATTTCCAAGTCCAAGATCCCCGTGTATCTGGCTTGTTCCTTCTGGTCAATGGTCCTGGGCGTGGGCTCGAATCGGGGAGGGGCGGATTCAGGAAAAGGCAGGAAGGTGTATGGATTGTGGAAGGGCTCGCCCAACAGTTCCGGTGAATGTGCGTCACGGTTCAACACAGGTGGATTTTGTGCGCCCCGGTCAAATTTTCTGAACTGACCGGAGGATCTGGCATGCCCGCCTTCGCCTCTGCCAGCGTAATGACCGTATGGCTTTTTTTGTCCGCTCATGGCTTGGTTTCCTCCCACGCCGCATTGAACTCGGCAGCATGCCGACCCTGACATTTGAGATTTTTTACGCCCAAGCGTCCACCCGCTTTACTGGATCCCACACGGAGTACACCGTAGTCGAGTGCTCTCAGGGTAGAGATCAGCCATTTGATTTCCTGTACAGTGGGAGATTCAATACGGATACGGAATGGAAAGACAGGTCCCCGCACCAGTACCTGATTGTCAAAAAGAAACCCTTCATTCGCTCCTCCCGTAAAGCGGTCAATGGCGACATGCTTTCTGGGTTGGATTCGGGAGAGGTCTTCGGGAGCGAGGGCATCACTGATATGTATGCGTCCCTTGGCAAAGGCACTTCCGAAAAGTTCGTCCACGGGATAGGGGAGTTCCTTTTGCAAACATTGTCTCATCGTCGAATATCCATGACATTCAGCCTTTGACAGCCTCTCCTGTACTTCTTCAACTTCCGTTGCACTTTTCCCCAGCCATGCCAGGTCTTTTCCTGCAAGGGTTGTATTTTGGGCAGTGGTAACCGGATCGGAAACCGGATGTCCGGCTCGGGAGGCCAAACGGTTGAACCAACTGCGGAAAACACCTCTCAGACTCGATCCGGGTATGCGGAAGTAGTTCTGCCCATCCGCGCCTTTGACTCTTTGAGGCTCCATTTCGTAATCCATTCCCTGCCCGTCTGCGATTAAAAAATCCTCCGCTCCAGGAACACACAAAGTCAGTTTCAGGTGAAAATCATTTGATGTGTCCGGCGTCGCCGGAGCAAGCTCATCCCCATCCTTGGGGAGAGTTCGATCTTTTCTCCATGCGTAGTCTTCATCCATCCAAGCGGTTCGGGCCTTGGGGTCGCGAAGGTCATACGTTTGGTACAGGGCGGTTTTTGAAAGTTCCGCGCGTCCAATCCCCCGCGCACTGTTTCCACCAAGCGTGATTCCATTGTCCAAGAAGTGCAACAGCGTCTCAAAGAAAGCTTTGACCTCTTCCTTTTTAAAATCGTGATCATCCGTATGCAACCAGAGGCAACAGTCGCAATGTGTTCCCGGCGGGAGGGACTCCAACGAAAACAACCCTTTTTCCAGAACGGCGCCGGTATGCCGATTCACAGCAATATGCGTACGGAGCAACTGTCCCGAATTTTCGTGTAATAGAGGAACATCCGGCACCTTGAGGGGACTCGCTTGATAGGTTTGGCCATCCAGCGGTTCTCCAAACCACTTGCTGGCATCCCCATGATGTTTTTCCCATTCGTGTCGCAAAACTCCGGCAAAGGCAGAACCCCGGAGCACCGCGCAGGAATTTTTCCCTTCCTCGGGGGGCCCCATGCGGGCAATACCCAAGAGGTTTGCGGAACGTCCTTCGCCCGGAGAAATTCCTTCAGGAAACTTTAAACGAAGCGCAAGTCGATGGATGGTTGTTGTCATGGTGCGTATCCTTATTATTTGTTGGAATTGTTGGCGATTACGAGATCTCGCCAGGTTCGCAGCGCCTGTTTGGATGCTTCAGCGTCTTTACTCATGGCTTCTTCAATATCTTTGGCCACAAACTTCCACCGCTCCCAAACTCTCGGGGCTCTCTTCAACTGCTTTTCCAAATATTCTTTCGCGACTGACGCATTTCCCGGTTGTATTTTTTCAGCTACGGCTGAAATCTGACTGGGGGAGGGTCCATGCCCTTTGGTTTTCAGGAACCAGGTCATGGCCATTTGGCCGGAGGGCCGGGATTTACGTTCTGTTATCTTTGGTTCGGGATGGTAGGCCCCCATTGCACATCCGGGATGGGGCAGCACGGCACCGTACCCTTGCGTCCGACCGTCGCAGTCACCATTGTCGAGCGGCTGGCCCAAGCCACGGGCGAGGCATTCCAAAATGTTCTCAGGGGCCTCCTTAAGTACAAAAACACTGCCGGGGAGAAACACTTTTCTTGCCCGCAACCTCGATTTTCCACCCACGGAGTGTCCGATTCCATGTCGATTCCATCCAAACCGCACCGCACAATTGGCTAAATTTTCCACTCGGAGTTCACCTGGGTTTCTGGGTGAATCATCCAATTCGCCCCAGCCGGAATCCTCCAAAAGTTGATTCATCCACGCTTCGGCGGAAATCGTCTGGTCGAGATCATCCGGGAGGGCCACCGGGGACTGAAGCACCCAGATTCGTTTCTTCCAGTTGTTGAACTCGGGTGTAAATGTCTCCACTTCCAATTTGCCTCCGCCCCGAATGCTTCTGGATTTTCCGAAGGTGATCGGTCTTTCCAAATTCTTTCTCAGGGTTTCCACAGCGGCTTCCGGCAGGTAGGCCATGCCTGCAAACTCGGTGGGGGCCAGAGCTTCAAGGGTAAAGAGATTTCTTTCTCCATCCGTTCCATTGTGCACCGAATGCGAGCTGTACACGCGAGGAATTTCTCCGCTTTTCCACAAGCGAATATTCCGGCTGGCATCGACAAGCAACACGCCATCGCTTCCTTTCATTGTGGTGCCTTTCGGCAGTTCATCCCACCTGTACGGTTCCACGGCCGCGTCTTTAAACAGATGGGATTTCCCTTCGCCCTTATTTACTTTCAACTTGCTCATTCGGTGACTGAGCGCAACCCGGACAGGCGTTGATTCACTGTCCGGAACCGGCAACAATGGCCAAAACCTTGTTTGAGGATGGTTGAGCGTGGCTGTAGCCAGCTCATCATTTGTTTGGGCAATTCGGCTGATAATTCCACCGAGCACCGCCGAGGCGGGGATATCGATACCCGTTGAGATCACGTTCAGATTGCGCGTGCCGGGAGTTTCAGGACAACAGACGGGTTCCTCTGCATGAAAGCGGAATCGCACCCAAGCCATGGCTGGTTTCGGATCAAGCCCTATCGTCTGTTTGTCAATTGCAGGTAAAGTCGGTATTTGGCCGTCTTTGCACTCTTCCAGAAACAATTCAAGCAGTTCACCGGGACTACGGGCCTCCTTGTGAAAAGAAATCCAGCAGGCGCCACTGCCTCGGGTTCTCCCCCCGCCGACCGCCGGTATGCTCATCAAGGCCGATTTTACCAAATGTTGAAAATAAAGCGGCACAGGCTGCCGAAAGTGAATATCCCCCGAAAACACCGTGCCGGCGGGAACAGCTTCCGTTGTGCGCAAGCTTCCGGACTTCACGGAGCCCAACGCGTTGAGGGCGGTCCGGGAAATTTCGCGGGTCTGTATTTCTTTGTTTTCCTGGAGTTGCACTTTTAGATCCGGCACCCGCAACAAACCTTCTTGGCCATCACTTCCCTGATCATCTCCGGGTTTCCCAAGGAGGATTTCTTCCATTTCGCTTGCAGAGGGCTTTTGTGGTAAAAGAAAACGTAACTGTTCCCTCAGCAGGCCTTTCATGTGACTCCCGCGAAGCATGGGGTTTCCCAAATGGTCGCGTGTAATCAGGCTGTTGACTAATTCCGTACCCAGGCCGCTGCCGGGCTCCGCATCCGAAATCAAATTTAGTTTATATGATAGGGTGGTGCTCATCATCAATCCTCCAAGATGGTTTCAAAAGACATGCGATGTTCCTCCTCCAGCAACAAAAGCGCGTCGGGTACGGGCGTACAACGGCGGGCATATTGTTCTCCTCTTTGCGGGTCGGGTTGCCTGTGAACCCATTTTCCTCTGGGCGGTTGTCGAGGCTGGTCTCCCTCCTCCAAATCTTGAACCAACGAGTGGGTCCGTTTTCCCAATCGTGCCAGAAACACCTTGCGGTCCCAGAATGCCGCTTGAAGATTTTTTAAAACCTCATGCCGAATCGTGCCGGGGATTTTCCGGTAATGATTTTTCAAAACTTCCAACTCCGCATATTCATCAAGTGTCATTGGTCGGGTTGTAAGCAAGACCTTCTCATTGCAATCCAAATCCCGGAAAATGTATTCACGTTGCCGACGGGCCGCCGGTGTATCGATGACCCCTTCCGTAACGGATTCCCAGTCGACACACGCGGGAGCTGGCACGCCGTTTTTCTCAGGCTCTATGCCGTCAGTTTCTTCTCGCCCCCGGCTTTTCGCCGAAGCCAACAATAACTCCGCATAGGAAATGGCAGTCGCCAACGGAAGGGAGATGGGGGAGTAAAGCACCCCGGCGGAAATGGTCAGACAATCACCGGTTGCGGGCCACAAACCTCCCTTACGGTTTTGGGCTAACATCCGGCTATGGTGCTCAAAGGCTTCACACACGCTTTTCACAAACGTCATCGCATAGGACACGTGACACAAGACTATGATGTCATCTCCTCCCACCACAAGTGGGCGAATGGGAAGTGTGATATTCCTTTTGCCGTCGCGAAAATCTTGAAAAAGGTCATTTTTCGAAGTTCGATCTTTCTCCAGATCTGTTTTCCATGCCTTGATGACTTTGGCAATCCCCTGTTTGCATGCGCTCCGTGTGGTTTCGTCCAAACCTGCACTCATTGCTTGGAGCCAGCTTTCGTATTGTTCCTTGGCCATGTTTTTGCCTGCTTGATGTTGGCGCCCCATGTCATTCCCGTCCATGGTGATGACCGCCCAGCGATTCCGGTTCCCTAGCGCAGCGTGTCCGGCACGGCCATTCTCGGTGTCTTCTGAGACTTCATGAAAAAACACCAGCCGTTCCGCTTCATCCAATAATGCGCCAGGGACGTTGATGGGTTCCAAGAGTTCTTTTTCATATCGTCTGGCCAAGTGGTCGTCGTGTTGCCAAACCCTTCTCCGAATCATTTCATGTTCGGTTTCCTCCGTCGGGTAGAGCCCGCTCTCGGGGCAGGGATGCCCTCCCATTTTGGTTGCGGGAGGCAGATACGGAAAGCTTCTCTCGGTTTGAAGGGCCGCTTCACTGTACCGCACGTCCAGTCCAAAGCTAATGCTAAGCCCATCCTGATGGGCCTCCTTTACAAGTGTATCCATCAATTGCTCCGCAGTGGGAGTGTCAGGGCATTTGAAAGCGCCTTTCCCACCTCCGGTAAAGAGGCATTCCACCAGACCGAATTTTGGTTCTTGAGAAATACCCAGGGCAATGTCACGATCAAAACGGTCAATGAGTGCACTTCCTCCGCAGATATATTTCAATCTGGGAACGGCAAAAATGAACGACTGAATGCCTTTCAGATCGTAACAGAGATAAACAGTGGAGGAATCAGCCATAGGATCACCGGGTTTCGGGGTTGTCAGTGGATAAAGTCGGCGGTTTGCGGAAAAGGCGCTTCAAAGCGGGAAGTACCGAATAGGCATTCACCTTTTCCACAAGGTCGCGGTGCTGCAATTGCAGGGTTTCGAACCGTGCGGCCTGCTCTGCAGTGTCGGTTTCTTGTGCTGCCGCACGTTCTTGCGCATGGTCCAGCTCGGTTGTTTTTGTTTCGAGTCGCGTCTGTAGTTGGGTGACCTCTTCTTCTTTCGCGCTCAAATCGCTGAAAAGACTCTCCGTTTCCCGCTCTTTGACCTGTAGTTCCTTTTCCAACTGTTCAAGCGCCCGTTCCTCGGAAAAGGGCAAATCCGCGGCGTCCGGGGGGGCTTGGTAAGGTTCGAAGGTGTTCTCGGGATAATCCGTTTTTGTCCGGCTTTTGATCAGTTCATCGTATCGGTCATGCAGGGCCAGCTCGCACACGTAGATGCGCCGTCCCTTGAGATAGGCCAGCATGCGGGCACTGGTATTGCCTGGCTTGTACACGGTGAGATCGGTGCCATACACGGGGTGGACTTTGCTGTCTCGCCAGAGAGGGTCGACCACGCGATCTAACATGCCCAAATATTGTGTGCGCAACGCGCCGCTGCTTGCGGCCAAGGTTTGCCTGGCTTCGGGAGAGATGAAAACCTGTACCGCATGTTCATCGACCTCTTTGAAAAAGAGGGCGGCCAGACCGGAGGGGCTCACCATGCCGTCTTCCTCGTCAATGAGCGCGCGCATCCAATCCATCTGTCCTCGCAAATCCGGGGGAATCAGCTTGTCAAATTCTTCGAGACGCATCACCTCCCGATCCTGAAGGGTGCGGATGGCGTCGCGGAAGGCTCCGATGCGCTCAAAATCAAAGCTGATGGGAATTGGCGGCAGATGGATGAGCTGATTGGAGGTTTCGTGCAAGTAGACGATGTCCAGCCGGTGAATCAGGCCGTACAAGGTCATATACGGCACGACGGATTTAAACCCGCCCGTGACGTTGAGCACCAGTTCCCGTTCCAGGCGCTCATTCCGGATCCGGTCCAGAACCCGCACCAGATTGTGCACCCCTGTTTTGCGGAAATCCTTGGGGTCGGAAACCTGCAACCCCTTGATGGCCTCTAACCTGCAGGGACAGCTCCAGACATTTGCCACCAAGCCCGCCACCGCGTCCGCACAGATGCGGCCATCCTCCGTTTCGGTGTGCAAAAGAATGACTTCATCGGTTTTTTCCAGGCCACATCGGGACAGCCCGTTCGTTTCCGCTGAAATCTTTTCCAGAAATTGAACTTCCGCTTTCATCTCATCGATGCGGTTTTGAATTCCCCGCGTGTAGGCCTCTTTATCCGCTGAAACAGGCAAAGGAGTTACGCCGCGCGCAATGGAGGTTCCCGCCGTGCAAATGATCGTTTTCATTCCGCATCCTCCCACGTGAGCCGCAAGACCTGCCAGCCCTGGATCCGGTCGGTGGAGACTTCTTCGCCGACCTTGGGGCGGTAGCCGGGGAGGTAATCGGGGGAGAGCACCCAGCATTCATCGAATGCCAGGCCGTCCAACATGGGTTTCCGAGACTCGGAAAGGGTCAGTGCCGGACGTTCCGAGACTCGGAAAAGCTTACAACCCATCAGTTCTTCCGCCATGTGCGCGGTATTGGCGTGACCCCAGAACGAGTGGAGTTCGGCGCCGTCCACGGCTTCACGCAGAAGGCCCACGGATTGGGGCGCGATCCGAACCGGACGGCGGATAAGGCTGAGGGGAAAACTGTTGCCGATCAAAAGGTGCATGTCAACAGGAAGCCCTTCCGCTTCGCCTTTTCCGGAAAAAAATTCTTTTTCCGTATTAATTTTTTCCCGCTGTTGTGTGCCACGTCGTTCTCCATGAGTGCCGGTTATTTGAGGACTTGTTTTTGCGTTCGCGATCATACAACTACACTTCCCCGCCCTTTGGCAATCAGAAAATTCGTTGAACATGTCTTTTTTTGTAAATTGGAGAAAAAGGTTGGCCAGCAGGAGTGCGATGGCGAACCAAAGGGGAAGATCCCGAACACGGCCCCTCTTGGGTTTCCCGGAACCTTCCGGGGAAGTACGGGCACCTGAAAAGAGGAGAGGGGCAGCCGAGGTAACGACTTCCGAGGGCGCGGGAGTGTCAGCTTCGGCTTCAGGGGTTGTGGGTACTGCGATTCCTGACTGCCACAAGGCCTTGGGGGTGGGTTCGGCATTTGTTTCCCGGCGCGAAAGCAGGGCCAAACAACGGTCGTCCTGCACCCGGGGTTCCCATTGCGGGTCCGTGAGCAAGGCCAGCAAATCAAACCGTGTGTAGGAACCCTGCCGCATACCCGTCCAGCAATTCACCAGACTTAGGGAAACCTTGTCGGTCGTCTGCTCGACCAATCCCTCGTACGTCCCGTCACTAAACATCGCCACCCCCTGGAGACCTGCGATATCCACCCACGCGTGCCGCATGGTCGCCGTTTTCCCGTAGCGCACGAAGCGGGTCTGGTTGGCAAACTCGCCTTTGTCGGGCTTGCTCAACAGACGAATGCCCGACTGCTCCTCGATGGCGATGGCGCCATCCCCCACATGCAGGGCCAACCCGTGGAGGGAGCCCGCCAAAAAGACAAGCAGGGTGAACTCGTATTCGACGGGTGCGCCACCTCTTTCCTCCGCGCATTCTTTCTGCACGAAAGCGGCGGCGCGGTAAAATTGTTCCGCAACCCGCTGGAGAAGGCTTGTGTTTTCAGGGCCGTCCGCCTCATTCAGTAGGCGATCCAGTTCGTTGTGCATCACCGTGACCTGTCTCCTGATCGCGTGAACGGCGGCTCTGGCACCCCAGTGGGAGTTCGCCGCGCTGCCGCGCCCGTCACAGACCACCGCGAAGGGGCGCGGGCTGGTGATGGCAAGAGCCGCGTCCTGTCCGGGCAACCCGCGCCGGAAATGTTTGCGACCACAGACATCCGCCGCGAGGGCGGTCCACGCCTCTTGAACCGGTTTTTTGCTCATCAGATCGCCTCCCAGCCGTTGGTGGGAGGAAGGGATACGTTTTGGCTCGGGGAGGAAACACTGACCTGGTGAAGAGAATCGCTCAACCACTCAAAGAACTCTTTGAATTTGATGCCGTCCAGAGCTTTGGGAGGTCGGTTGACGGGCATGATTTCGTTGAAGGTGTCCCAATCGACCCCGTCTCCAATGCCAACCCCGAGAAAGACAAGGGCGTTCTCGTCGGACAAACGTCGAGCTTGCTCCGCCGGGCCGGTCCAGTTGTCATTCGGGCCCCCGTCACTCATCACCACCATCCAGGGTTTGAAGGCGCTGATACCATTCCGCTTGTAGAATTTGCGCCGCTCGTGAATTTCACGCAACCCCAAATCAATCGCACCACCCATCGGGGTCATTCCATTGGCCCGCAATCTCGGCGCCCGCACCGGGTCGATGGTGGCCGTGAAAGGGAGCGCCTGCCGCACCCCGCCATCTCCGAAACTGATAATGGTGGTCTCAACGGAAAAGCGGGCGACCTCATCCGTGTGTATCTCCTGGAAAAACCGGAGGATTCCCTCGTTTAGCGCGTTGATGGGAGCTCCCGACATGCTTGAACTGGTGTCCAGCAACAGTGCGACCGGGCAGCGCGGGGCGGGGTTTTCAAACAGAGAAAGGGCGTTTTTGTTCATGTGCGTTCCTTTGGGGTTGCGTTCATGGAATCAGGAAGAAGGGACGTGAGGCTTTTTCCGGTGAAAAATGCAATTTTTCAGGAAAAATGTTTTTTACCTTCCATGGCGTGATCCCCTAAATTCGCGTGTGGAGCTGGATGTCCCCGTACCCGGGGGTTTGGGCTTCATGGGTGCCAATTCGTTGCTGAAATGCCCCTGAAGCAGCCTCCCCTCATAGATCGCAAGGGCTTGACGCCATTCCCGGAGGGTTGGGCGCGAGGAAGGGACTTTGTGCCCGTCGCGAAACGCAAGGATGAACAGGTTTTTCATTCGGTAGGGCAGGTGGCTCCAGATGTTGTACCAAGGCCCGCGAGGCATCACGCAACCTGAGTTGGTTCCAAGGGGGCACTTTCCATTTCGGATGTTTTCTGCCGGGTCGTCGCCTGACAAATGCGCGTAGGGGTGCCCTCCAAGCATGAAAAGCCTGTACATCATCAGCGCGGCGGAAAATCGCTCTTGTTCCACTGTGCGGGGCGTCCGGCTCCAGTCCAGCGCCTGCGCCTCCGGGGCCAAGTACTGGGTGACACCCACCGGACAAAGGTACCGCTTGCTCTGGACGGAAACCTGATAACTGTCGCAGTCAATGAAGCCTACTTTGTGCGTGTGGGGATCAAACAAAAAATTCCCGGGATTGTGATCGCCAACCAGAACACCCCGCTGGTGCAACCGTTCGAGGCCCTCCACAAAGGAAAGACAAACCCTGACGGTGTCCAGCCGCGTCCAACGGGGCAGTTTTTCCCGTTGGAGGTGGGGGTTGCCAAGGGTATGGAACGAAAGCCCGGTCATACGCCGCATCCCAAAACCGATGTAATCGTTTCGTTGGTTCAAAACGGTGATGCGCGGCCAGGCGAATGCGGAATCGGATCCAAGGGTGTCCATGGTTAACATGGCCTCGATTTTCTCCTGTTGCCCTGACGCATTGGTGGGATCGGTGGGGATCTTCACGAGGACATGCGGCATGTCTGTGAATGTGTAAACCGTTCCCTCTCCCCCACGGGCCAAGACGGCGCCCAGACGGCGGGCCTTTCCCAAGGGATCGAACACGTGGTCTCCCGTGCCCGGAGGCAGAAGCCGGGGGCTTAGGGCCTTGGATGGGGGACGGAATGTTGGGGTTTGCGGAAGGGAACTATAGCGGTACGAGTTACAGACCGGTCTGGATGATTCCGGGGTCACATAGGCGCGCAAGCGCCGCTTCACGTTCATCAAAGGGAGTTTCATACCCTACCGGAAGTAGGGTGAGCGTGTGATTTCCGGCTGAAAAGTAAAATAATACCGGTAAATATCCTGAATGAAGCCAATGGCTTTATGCTTTGGTCTTGATGAGCAGCTCTTTACGGGCTTCCTCCCTGCTGGTTGGGCGGGAAAAACTAAGTAGCTTCTCCAGATTCACATCATCACGCATGAAAGAAACCTCAACACGACGGGTGTAGGGTTGGCCTTGTGGGTAATTCACCAAGTCAAAGCTCAGCGGATCCATCTGTTTTGAGTCTGTATTCCGGTAGATCAGCCAGAGGTTGGCATGGCGGCGGGCAAGTTCCGTGATGCCCATGGCCATGAGTTTGTTTCCCTGGGTGAAGTTGAAAAGCAGGGTTTTGCCGGCTTTCAGGGACTCGCCCAAAGCTTGGTCCAAAAAACGCTCGGCTCCGGCAACGGAGTCGTCGGGAACATCTTTCTCGTGAGTGGTAACTCGAAAAGGCAGCTTTAGGTCCTTCGTAAGAAAAGGCTCCAGCCAGTTTGCGACTCCCCGGGACTTTTCAGCATTGCCACTACACCAGAGATGGAGCGGTGCGGAGTCCGCCAGCAAAGACAATAAACAAATTGGCTTGACAGATTCGCTCACGAAACTGTGCAGCTCGTCGATTTTCTGAGGCCAGGGCTCGGGTTCCCCGCTGTCTGTTGTTCCCTTGCCTTTGACATGCGCCAGCGCACTGGGAAGGTTGCAGGCGGTCACCCGTCGCTGAAACATTCCGGGAGAAGCCTCAAAATCCTGTAGATTGTCAGGTGGAAGCATAAAAATGCGGTGGGAGCACCTTTTCACGCTGGTTTTAACCCCCATCAGAATCGGTCGCACCCTGCCATCAGGTCCGCAGCGGCCAGTGACTAGCCATTCAGCGGCCAGCGCAAGTCGATACTTGGTGTCTTTTTTGAATTGTTGGCAAAGCTCCCAGGCCAACTCCCAAGATTGAGAGTCGGTAGACATGGGGGGACCCGCAAAAAAAGGACGACCCGCACCCGCGTCCACCAACAATCCGAGAGAGGCACTCGCGCTACTTGTCATGGGAAAAAGCGCACAGGAAATCACATTGTCCCCAAGTTCCCGTAGGGAGGGGCTGCCATCGCCTGCCAGCGGGCAGTTTTCTAAAGCGGCCTCCAGTTGGGAAGGGCGTTTCCCGGGAGAGCGAATGGCGATTTCACGGGCAAAGAAAGGAAGTGCCTCCTCTGGAAGGTCAATTGGGACTTCCCGTTCGGAGGAAAGCGCCCATTCGCCTGTGCGAGCCAGCAGCTTTTGCGAAAAGCATTCCCCAAAAGCCAGAACGCGCGGATAACCCGGTTCGGCGAGCCATGGTTTGGCGATACTCATTGTCGGTACACCAGAATTACCAATTGTTCTGAACCGCGAATCTTTGGCAACTGGTCGCCACACAAACCTGTCAGCCGAATATAACGGCCCGTTTCGTCCACGAGGCCTTCCGCGATCACTTTTTTGTCCGCGAGGTGAAGAAGGCACACGGGTGCTTTCGCAAACGTTTCGCCCCCAGGGGCATCAAATTTCCAAACCACACTTGGGAGAGAACGTTTTTCGGGATCCAGTTCAAATCGTTCATCGGACGTTGCAGGCAGGATGTGGGATGGTTCGGGGTCACCGGGGTTTTCAAATACCCAAAGAGGGCAAGTCTCCTGTGTTGCGGCGGCCATGGGCAGTTGATCCAAATATTTTTCCACGTTGGGTATTTTTTCAATCCACATATCGGCCATCGCCACAATGTCACCAAGTCTTTCTTTTGCACTTGTTTCTATATGCATCTGCAAGGCAAGAAGGTGGGCAACCCTTTCCTCTTCTTCCCACTGATACTGAATACGGGGGTCACTTGTGCTGCAGATCGGTGCGCCAATCCGCGACTGAAGCGTGGCAGGCAATTCTTCCCCCAATGCCACATACCGGAATAAGGTCCGTGCCTCACTGCAATCCTGCTCGCTCAGTTGGCCTACGGTCCAAGAACGCTCCAGCGCTTTGCGGGGAAGGGAGACGCTGTTCCAGACGCAAAGGGTTCGTAATATTCCCTCCTCACGCCGGGTGAGGTATTCCCCGTCAAACGCGGGAGTCGCATATCTGCTGAAAGGGGCAACCAAAACACCAAGGGGGCGCCACTCGGAAATTACTGCGACATAAAGCGGCTCGGAAGTGTCCGGCAAAAGATCAGGATGCAAGAGCCTAATTTCCCCCAAGATCGCTGGATCTAAATCACATTCCATGGGCTTCGGCAGACTGCACCGGGCTTCCCCGTTATCCACGTCGATTACCTCCGATAGACCAACCTCATGGGCCTCCAGATCCATGTCACGTTCCATTGACCACAATTCAAGATAGCCCGCATGGTTCTCGGGAAGAATTTGTTTTTTCAAAGGGGGTAATTTTTTCATGATAATACTCTATTGGAATTTTCCGTTCTCGCGTCAATCGCTTCTTGTAGATCACGTGGCATTTTTTTCATGTCTTGGATCATTTGCTCCTGTAGGTGCGTCATCACGTGCTTTGCGAGATAGAAGACGCATTCCTCGTCATCTTCCGGGAATAATTCCGCTAAATGTGATTCGATGCGGCGCATTATGCTTAGCAATTTGACCGAAGCCTGGCTTTTTTCCACCCCCAAATACTTAAGCAGGATCGGGTGGGATTTTGGAAGTCCGAAACCATATCCGGTTAGTGCGACCTGTTCGTTCGGGAGAAACCCCTCCCAAATTTGGGTTGCGACTTCGGCCGCGGCCCGTTTGTAAGCCGCTTCATCATCTGTCGTCACCAAACTGTCCAAGACCTCCCGAAGCGTGGAACCTAATTGGTGTTGTGTGAGGTCAAACAGGCATTTCCCCGTGTCCCCATCAAATGTTCCCAACGGCTTGTCTCCTGAAACAGTTTTTATTCGCCGTTTTACCGGGAAAAATTGTTTTTCCTCAATCAGGTGTTTTTTGATCGCGGTTCGGATCATGTTTGCGGCGTATTTTCGCAACACCCCGATTTCATGCCCGACGTTTTGTGGCTGCGCCGCATATGCCATCATGTGATCTTTCCATCGTTTCCCTTTTCGCGTTTCTTCCACCCAGAGTTTCTGGTCAAAGCATGAGACCGGACGGTCAGGCTCTGCAAAGCCGGGTTCGATGGACCATTTGATCAAGTACTTCCAGCCAACCGCGTTGATAAATTCCGCCAGACGGCTTTGCACGCCGGGCTCGCACCCGACTACACTACAAACTTCTTTCCATTCATTCCAGTCTTCCAGTTTTTTGCTCATTCGTAAATTCCTGTTTGTTGGAGAAATTGCCGCAACCCTTCCGCTTCGGGGTCATCGAGACGGGGTTTGAGACGATTCAGTTGAATCATCATGTCGCCTTGGTTATCTTTTTCGCGAAATCGCCCCAATGAAATGCACGTGGTGTGAACGTGACCAAACCAAGTGGCCTTATCCTTCTTCGGGCTGATGCCCCAAACTGGGTAGCCCACTTTGTGCGTAGAGCTTCCATGTAGCATTGGCACAAGAGATTTGAGTGTTTTAAGGCCACGCGATTGGCGGATACACAGTCCTGGATGTCCTTCACGATCCGAGTTCTGATCATAATTCCGGATTTTCTCCTTCCAGATTTTTTCTTTCACCCACCAGCACGTCCCGAAGTCCAGAGGCAATAGAGTCAGTAATAACCGACTCCACCTTTCCTCTTGCACTTTCTGAAATTTGTCATCATTGAATTCTGTCATAGGCCTCCTTACTTCAGTATCAAAACCTTATAGACCAGAAATTGTGGGGTTTGTCTAACGTAAATTCGCTTTTACACCGGAAAAGACAATGGGATGTCCCTTCTGACAGGTGGATTCATTGGAAACAAACCATAAGGAGAAAATCATGAGTAAGCGAAAAGTCCGACATGTCCATGCCCGCAACGACGAATGGATTCGCGTACACAGGGATCGTCCTCGCTCATCTGGAGGTGACGATGGGTGCGCGACAATCATTGGCGTGGCCATGATCTTCATGCTTTTGGGGAGTTGTTTTGGATTTTAGCACTTTCCCCCGGAAGACACGCAACCGTGTGGCTTTCTTTGTTGCAGGACCACAATTTTAAGGAGAAAACTTATGAGCAGCAGGATCATGAAATCACAGAAAATCGGTCTGGCGGAGCATATGCTTCGGGGGGCGATCAAGGGGGGGCTGGCCGGAGCGATCGCTTGGAAGGTGTCGGTACAGGTGGTGAAACATTTGCCTGAGACGGCTCCGGTGGTTTTGCCGGCGGCGGGTCTCCTTTGGGCGGTGGGCGCATCCTGCGGGGCGATGCTGGGGGGCGGAGCCTATGTTGTGCGCTTCACATCCGGCATGAGGAGGGTCCGGGCATGAGGAGGGATGACCGCGCGATTCTGCGAGATGCGGTGTCCTCGGGCTTGAGCGGCTGGATTGTTGCAGGGTCTTTGGCTTTGAACCCCGCACTGATTGCCGGGGCGTCGTTTTGTGCTGCCGCCGGTTTACTGAAGGGCTTGCAAAGCTGGCGACATCGCCTGAACTGCCGAGCCTACCGATCATTTTTGGAGGATTCTTGCGAATAAATCCGGAAATACGTTCCTCGTCAGTCTTCTTGAATACAGAACAACACAAAAGAGTCTTATCATGAGCACAAGCCAAAACGAACAGAAAATTTTTGAAGAAATTCCCGTGGATCTGCAGGAAACCATCCTGCTTCACCTCCGCAGGCTGCCCAAGGGACCTGATTACTCTGAGTTTGTTCGCACTTTGACCCGGCGGACGGGACAGCTGGTCTGCGATTACCGCTGCACCATCTCCTATGGCCTGATCGGTATGATTCTGGGGGAGGTGATTGATCAGACCCTTGCGTTTACTTTGCCTGAGCACTTACTCATCCCCAAAGGCATTCGCGGCAAGTTGATTCAGCCAACGTTTGGGGTCATGGACAAGGTGTTCGGAGTGGTTGGAGCCTGGAAGGGCTGGAAACCCGATCGCCTGCGACACCGTCAGGCAGCCAGTGCCCGCAAAGCCTTGCGTGATTTTGAAGTGGAATTCCGCAAGATTATCCAAGAGGAGCTGGCGAAATATTTTGCGAATTTGTCCACGTCCACCTTTCAACCCGCATAACAACCCGATAGGAGCCATTTATGAATACCCTCATTGTTTTTGTCGTTGGATTCACCTCCGCCATTCTCTATTCCCGGGGAAAAGCCGATCCGGTCCAGTCCCTGAAAGTGGACGCGAAACGTGCGGGGCGCTGGTGCCGGAAAACCTGGGAAAAATCCCGGCAACAGCCGAAACCGTAATCTGAAACCTAGCCACCCTGTACAACGGTCATGATGAAACACAAAGTCCCCATCACACGTCAAACGGATAATCATACCTGCGGGTACTGCGCGGCCTGCTCGGCTTATCGGTATTATGGGCTGGACCCGGCCGCACTTGAGCTGCGGACGTATCTGGGCACTGACAACATTCTCCCTTACAATGTCCCGTTCCGGGATAAAATCGAGGCGTGGATGGGGGGAACGGATCATGCGTTGTCCGGCACCTCCCCGATGGATCTGATGGCGGAGCTCTATTGGGACGGGTTTGATGTGGAGACCGCCACGGTGGGGTACGCCCGATACCGCGATTGGTTGCACGATCATCTCCGCAATGGGGACCTGGCGCTTTCCCTCATGTATTCTTGCCTTCATTGGGTGGTGGTCTGCGGCATGGATGCGCAGGGGGTGTGGATTACGGATGGCTATTTTACCGACTCTGATTTCAATGGGGGCGGGAGCCGGGCGCACACGTATCGACTGTCGCACGAGCGCTTCGCAGAGGAGGAGCACGGCACGTTTTTGATCAGCCGGGATGATGACGATGGCGATTTTTTGGTGCGGCAAATGACCAATCGGGACTTTATTCGCGAGTATGCCCGTGGACTTTCTTTTATTGGGGAAGCGCTTGGGAAAAACATTCCCAGAGTCATCCGCAAACGGTATGCACTCATCACCGGGGGATAAGCGCAGGGGGTGGGTGGGAATCTGTTCGGGCTTTTCAACCCCATTTGGTTTTGGGATTGTTGATTGCGCAGTGCGAATAAGGGGATTGAAATCCCCGGGTCCCTCAACCGTCACTACGCGACGGATTTACTCATACATCCCGGAGCCGTGGGTTGAAACCCACGGCTATTCTTGGGACCGTCGCTACGCGACAAAAGGGGCGCGATTCGAACGGGGATGCCACGTTTCTTTCAGTCCGGTCGGTGTTTCAACCCCAAGCTTGGAAACTGCTACTCTTCGCTGATCTTACGCTCATATAAATCCATTTTGGGGTAATATTCGCGCGGATTCGCGTCGATTAGCGGTTGAAAATGCATTCGGGATGTTGGGCCGGGAGTCCTTGAAGCCAAATAACACATGTTGACATTATAAGCCGATCGCAGCGATGGCGCGTTCGCTTTGTTCCCGCAGGAGCGTGCAGAGATAGCGCCACCATGCCGGGGATTCGAGCGTTTCGGACACGGCCGTCGCGGGGAGAAAGCGTCGCATTTCGGTAAGAAACTCCTCTCGGAGCCGAGGGGTGGCGTCCAAGAGGCCGATCCGTTCGCGGAGCTGGTTGACAAAGGCTTCGGGGGTTCGCCGGTGGTCTTGAATCTTCAGAGGGATCAGGCCGAGGAAAAGGTCCACCCCCTGTTGATTCAGCCAGGCGATGTCCCACAGGTCGCGGTTTTTGATCCGGTTTTCACGGAAGGCGAGGGCGATAAACTTGTCGGCCAGGATTTCCTCCCGGCTTTGGGCCTGCAGAATCAACCCGGAGGTGCCAAGGTCGATTCCATAGAGGTTGCGGAGCATCATGGGACGGGGATTGTGGCTGGGGATGGCGCAGATGTCCACGTGAATCCGTTGGGCGGGCAAGTGCCGTCGGCCGGGACGGGTTTCAATCAGCAGTTTCCAGGTGGAGACACGGCTTTTTGTTTGCACGGGCTCGCTGACCCGGACGGGCAGACCATAACGGGCGTGCAGGCGTTCGGTGAGAATCCGCGCAAGCGAAGAGAGATCCTCCCGTTGAAAAGCGAACCCGCCCGTGAAATCCAGATCCTCGCTCAGGCGTTGGGATCCGTAGCAGGCGCGCAGACAGGTGCCGCCGATAAAGGTGAGACTTGCCAGCAAACCGACATCATTCATTTCCCGCAGAATGTCGTGGTGGAGCAGTTCTTTCTCGACCACAGGTCGCAGGAGGCCGAGGTTTTCGCGGTTGCGCAACGCATTGTCCACCAGGTCATCAAACAAACTCATGCAATCCCTCCTCGTCAATCAGATCCAAACTTCTGCGGGTGGCGCGCATATCGCGGAGGGCTTGTTGAACCGAGGCGCGCCAAAGGCGGCAATCGGGATCGAAGGTGATTTCCCCGCGAAGATCTTCCGGCCTTTGGGCGGTGTGGACGAATTCAATCTTCCCATACTCCCCGCAATCGACCACATGGCTACGGCCCGTAGACATCAGGGTGATCCACTGAAACGGCACCTGGGAAATCACCCCGGCGTCACTCAGGGCGGTTTCCAGACTGATATAGTTAAAGGTACCGGCCCGCAGCCGCGCCGCCGCGTGGAACAAAATGCGCCCGGCCGGGTAATCCCGGACCGGGTAAAGATAAATTCCCTTGCAGACCCGTCGGAGGATGCCGGCCTTCACCGCCCGTGACAAAAGAACCGACCGCTGACTGTCCTTCGGCAGAAGCGCGGCCAGATCCGCGGCCGCAAACACACAGTGTTCCCGGTCCGCAAGCTCCCGTAGCGTTTTTTCAAGTTTTTTGAGGGGTTGCATGCTTTAACTCTACATAAACTTACACTTTATGCAAGGATATGTAGAGTAAAACTTTCAGGAGGCGGGATTGAAAACCTCGGGTCTGTCAGGCGACGCTACGCAGCGCTGACAGGGCTGTCGCTACGCGACAAATGGGGCGGGATTCGAACGTACGGATGGGGATAAGAATTGAGACCAACGGATGGCTTCGCCGGACAACGGATCAAGACAGACTGGGTTTTGAAACCTGTGGATACGGGATACGGGATAAAAATCGAACTTCGAACATCGAACGTCCAACTTTGAACATCGAACGAATACCGACGGGGCGAAGGGGGACAGGAGCGCCGATCTCCGCATCGGCGGGGCGGAGGGGGCTTTGCCTTTGTCTTAAGCTTTGTCTGAAACTTTGTCCCAAGTTCGGTTTTTTGGAACGGGACGTGAAGAAGAGGCGTTTGAACAGGAGAGAACGGAGAAGACAGAGCAAAACCACTGAAATCCTTCGCTTTCTTCGCGACCTTCTGTTCAAAACACAGTGGATTGGGACGGAATCTTGCAAAGGGAGCAAGCGTAACTCCCTCTCTGCGCTCTCTGCGTCCTCCTGTTCAAAAAATTGCAGTGGATTGGATCGGAGGTTACGATTACGATTAGGATTAGGATTAGGATTAGGGTAAGGATGAGAGTTGAGACCAACGGATGGGAATCTGTCCCCGATTCCGTTATCCGAAATCACGATGGGGTTGAAACCCCTGGGTCCGTCAGGCGACGCTACGCGGCGCACTCACTCTGTTGCTCCCGGTTCCGTAGGTTGAAACCCACGGCTATGCGTGGGGCTGTCGCTACGCGACAAGGGGCTGGGCCACGAACCCGAAGAAGGCGGCTTACAACCGGGTGTACAAACGGACTTCGGTCAGCGCCGACCGGCTTTTCAGGAGGCGCAGGGGAAGAAGAAAAGGCGGAGGTGGGTGCGGATGTCTCCTCGCAATTCTCGTTATTCTGGTCATCGTCGGGATGGTAATGTGATTGGCCGTGGCTAAAAGCGAATACACTTCTCCAATAAACTGGCGAATGGGCCGGGGTGGGTGTACATTCATATGATAGACGAAAACCCTTCGCCGGAGTCTGAAATGAATCCAACACAACTGAAACGCTTTTTGACCGGGTGCCTGCTGATGCTTTCCCTGTCGGCGGTCGCGAGCAATCCGCCCAGCTATGTTCGACCAAATCCCGGCGGCGGGTACACGATCACGACTCCCGGCCAACCTCCGACCTATGTCCGCGCAAACCCCGGTGGCGGATATACGGTCAACACGCCCGGTTCTCCCCCCACCTACATTCGCCAAAATCCCGGGGGCGGTCAGACGATTAGCCGTCCCGGTCAACCGCCCACGTATGTCCGGCCCAATCCGGGAGGAGGCAAGACGATCACCACGCCGGGAAAGCCACCCACCTACGTGCGCCCGAATCCTGGAGGCGGATATACGGTGAGCACACCCGGCCAGCCCCCAACCTACATCCGCGCCAATCCCGGCGGCGGATACACCGTCAACCGACCCTGATATGAGAATCCTCTTCCTCTTGTTGGTCTGTTTCGCCGCACGGGCCGTCGCCCAGCTTCAAGTGGAGTTGGAGGGAGGCAGGGTCTGGACAGGCCGGGCCGATGTCCGCATTCCCAACGATGAAGGCACCCGGTTTTCATTCGTCGACGATCTGGATGCGGATGCCGCAAACTACCACAGGATTCGGATCGGCGGCACGCTGGGCGAACGCCACCGCGTCTTCTTCACCTGGGCACCTCTGGAGGTGGAGGCCGCAGGCAGCTTCGACCGCGACACGCGATTTGCGGACACCCTCTTTCCCGCCGATTCTCCGGTGAAAGGAACCTACGGCTTTGACAACTACCGACTCACCTACCGCTATCGCCTCCGGGATAGAGGCAGATTCCGAACCGAACTCGGAGGCACCCTTTTCGTGCGGGATGCGGAGATCACGCTCCGCAGCGGTTCTCTCACCGACTCCGATGACGACCTTGGTTTCGTACCGCTGTTGAGCGGGCGCTTGGAAGCCGATCTGTCCCCAGGATGGTTGCTGGTGGCTGACGGCGACGCGCTGGTCGGTCCGCAAGGCCGGGCCATCGACATCCTTTTTGGGTTGGAAGCCACGCCACGCGACCACCTGCGAATCGGACTGGGTTACCGCATCTTGGAAGGTGGCGCGGATGTAGATCAGGTGTACACCTTCGCACTGTTCCATCACCTCGCGTTGACCCTGAACTGGAGGTTTTAGTGAAATCACCTCAACGAAAAAGGCCCCGGAACGATGTCCGGGGCCCTGGTTGTTTCGCCTGTAGTGTGTGACCGAGCCCAAAGGATCAGTCCTGATCCTTGTCCCTGAATTCAACGGGGATGTAGTCGGTGAATTCCGGTTCCCCCTTTTCATCGGGGGTGATCACGGCCAGAATGCCATTGACGTTTTCAAACACCACGTAGAGTTGACCTTCTTCCTCAACCTGGGTG
>JAFIGC010000274.1 GCA_020831635.1 Verrucomicrobiota bacterium
GAAAGGCGGCGTGAGATCAAGAGTCCGGTCTCCCCCGAAGGCTTTTTCCCATTTTTCTGGCTCTTCAACCATTCTTTCGCCCTGCTCAATAGTCCATCCACAAGCAGAAGTCCTTCTCCACCTCTAGTGCGCGCCTCGCGCCACCCGGTGCACAAATGCCAGCTTTTCCACCACACCCGGCTGGAGCACAAAGGGGTAGGCGTCATCGTGGCCCATGCTCCGGTTCAGGCTGTTCATGGCAAAGGTCAGCGGCATCCAGCGCTCGAAAATTTCGTTGAAATTCGAATGACTGAAGGGATCCAGTGCCGGTCCGGTATTTTCAGGGACACCCTGTCCCCCCTCCCCTTGCAGCCTCAGCCCAAACTGCATCGCGGTTTCCAGGGTGTCGAGAATATGCAAAACGTGCGCCCAGGATTCCGCCCAATCCTCCCAGGGATGGCAACTGGCGTAGGCACTCACATAACCGTCGCGCCAATTGGGCGGCGGACCCTGGCGATGGTGCAGGGCCAAAGCCTCGCCATAATCGAGACGCTCGTCTCCGAACCGTTCCCGGAATTCACGAATCGCCGGGGTGTCCCGAATGAGCAGATCCCAATAATAGTGCCCGGCTTCATGACGGAAATGCCCCAACAGGGTTCGGTAGGGTTCATCCATCTGCTCACGCATTTTCGCGCGGACCACGGGATCGGCCTCGGCGATGTTCAAGGTAATCAGCCCGTTTTTGTGACCCGTCAACACCCGTCCGCTGTCATGAAAGGTGGGCTGTGTGTCTGCCAGGAAATCAAAGGCAAGCGCCCGGACGTTGGACTGTTGGGGCGTCAACGGCAACCCCAATTGCAAAAGCGAGATCACCAACCGGCGTTTGGCGGCCTCCATCTTTGCCCATAACGCCCGATTTCCCGCAAGATTGAGATCGGGGATGGTCTGGTTCAGCGCACACGCCATGCAGAAGGTATCCGAGGATTCGACAGGTATCATCCAGTTGCAAACGCCCTGTCCCTCATAGTTGGCGCACTTGCGGTACAACCGGCCCTGCCCGCCCAGTTCGCGCCAGGACCCCGCGTCCGCCGGCTCAAGGGCCGCCAGGCACATGCGGTCCGGTACAAACCCCAACGTCGCCCCGCATGACGTGCACTGAACGTTTTCAAAATAAATGCGATTGCCACAGGCCGTGCAGGAAAAAAGCTTCATACCCACAGCCTACTGCGACAAGTCGAGTGCGCAAGCGAAATAGAAAACCACATCGCCCCCTAGAAAATATTTGTAGGTTTTATTTGAACAACTCAGCGATACGGTTATCTATTAAAAATCATTCTTCCACCTAAGCTCCTATCCAGGACACTCTCTCATATGCGCACCCACATTTCCCTGAAAAACATTCTCTTGTTCCCATCTTTCGCCCTGCTGTTTAGCGGCTGTGAAATCGATGACGCGCCCCGCGGCCCAGTAGAAAGACAAGAAGCCGCCCCGCCCGCACAGGAAGCCGCCCCGCCGGAAAGTGCCAATGAGGGAAATGGAGGGAACGAAAACGGGAATGGGAACGCCAACGGAGAGAACAATGCGGACGACATCCCGCTGGACGGCGTGGTTTGGTTGGATACGGACATTTCCGGCTGGGCGCAAACTTCAACCTTGAAAGCAGGTGTCAGTGGCGCCACCCTTCAGCTCAACCACACCCAGGCCAGACAATGGCCTACGGCCAATACCCGGGCCAGCGACGGTGGTCCGCTCAACGGCAATGTCTGGATCCTCGTCAATGTCGGAGGCACCTGGCATGCGGCCACTTGGGACTGGATGCGCTCCGGCCAAACGTCCAAAGGCACCGCATCCGTGCGCGGAACCGGCGGACATATCAGCAGAGCTCCGCTGAACACCTTCACCCCGAGATCCGGAGAAACCTACGGCTTCATGGTCTCCACCCCGGCCCGTGGCGCGGAACGGACCATCAACGAACGCAGCAACGTCTCCGCCGTCACCTGGCCATAATAGAGTGCGGAATGATTTCGAGTGACGAATTTCGAATGACGAATGACGAATTTTACGACTTTCGAAGCTCCCCGCCCCAAGCTCCATGCTCCTTTGCCACACGGGAACCCTTCACTTCGATCATCCCGCTTTTGCGCTTTCTTGGCGGACCCGCGTCATGGCGTTGCTGTATGTGACCGAGCGGATGCGGATCGGACCATGGAACGGCGTGACGAAAGGCATCGATTGGAGGTGCCTTTTGGAACAAATAGACTTGCATTATTCATCCTTTGATGTAGCCGAACATACCGATTCATCGAATTCGATAATTTTCAATGTAAACAATATACATAATAAGGTGATGAACAGATGAAAAAAAGCATGGATTTAAACTGCATGGTGCGTTTGTCCGCCGTTTTGGCGTTGGTCGGGATATTGTGCATCGGTACAGGGTGCGAGTTGGATAGAAAATCCAGTGGCGGCAACGATTTCCGCGGAACATGGGCGCTGTATCAAGGTTCAGCCGTCGGAGGTACGCCATACTGGTACGTCCACTTCCAGCCCGACGAGACGTTCTTCATCTCAAACGCAGCCGATGGCTCCGGGGTACGCGTATCGGGAACGTACACTGTATCCAGCGGAAAACTGACGGGACCTTTCACGAACCCCGGAACTGGCGAAGGACGGGTTGAAGCAACGATTCAGGAAGGTATCCTCAAGCTTGATTTCATCGAATACTGGCATACGCCTCACAAGGTGATTCCCTTCTCCGGCAGCAAGCTGTGACCCTGTAAAGCGCACGCTTTCATAAGTGCTATGGATGTCCAACATAGCGCCACAGGAAAATCGAATCATATACGATTCATCCGAACCAGACTCTGTTGCGTTCGTCGCCACCGCGCCAACGCAGCAGGTTTTTTTTGTTGGCGAATATCCATGTTGGACATCATCAACCGCACTTTTCAAGAACAGAGTGGTTGATCGGGGCCGTTTTCCGACATCGGAAAGTGTTGAAAAACCGCTACCGACGCTCGGAACCTGCTTGATCAACCAGATTTAACCTGAAATCGTGCTGACGTGCGACGCGAAGCGTCTTGGGTGTGCGTGTAGCGAGTGCAAAGAAGCTACCGCTTTGAAAAGCCTTGATCACATGCCGGGTCTGTTTGATTGGCAACGCGAAAAGCGGTAGCTTCGCGGTGCTCGCTACACGCACTCCAAAGCGGCTCCGCCGCGCTCATTACTCCCTATACGTGCCTTATCCAGATGAAACCCAACGGGGTCCCACCCGTCAGCCCGGCGGCAACGCCCCGGGAAACGCAACCCATCCCCATATGCCGCCCCCAACAGGGTCGCACTCCTCCCAAGAG